>CAIJLM010000217.1 GCA_903821495.1 uncultured Chthonomonas sp.
AGTAAAAACCGCGAAACACGCGAAACACGCGAAAAAAATGCACCAAGCCCCAAACTTGGAACCACTCGCACAGGCTTCCCAATCTCAAACGACAAAAACGCCTCTCCTTTGCGAAGGAGAGGCGGGGTGAGGTTAAGTGAAAATTCCCGTAACCCTGAACTCTTAACAATAGGCGCGTAGTTTTCTCCAAACACTTCGCATAGCGCTACCTACCGCGGTTCTGGTTAGGGTACACTAAAGGGAGTACGTCTCTTTTGACGGAAAGTTTAGGATAGGAGCCACGCGATTTTATGTCCCGTAAGTTCAAGTTCAACCCCTACGTATGGAGCGCTGTTGCGTTCTTAGCTATACTCGCATGGGCGGGCGCATCTAGCGCTACCACGCCGAACAAAACCCAAGCGCAACTGGAACAGCAGTTCGTAAGCGTGGTCAAGCCATTTATGCAGACCTACTGCGTCTCCTGTCATGGCAAAACGAACCCGCAAGGGCAACTCGATATAAGCGCGTTCACCAGCGTATCCGCAGTGACGAAAGGCTTTTCGCACTGGCTCCGAATAGAGGAGAAACTGACCGCCAAGCAGATGCCGCCGCCCAGTGTCGCCAAACAGCCCTCAGCCAGTCAGCGGCAAGCGATAAGCGCATGGGTACGCGCTGTACGGCAGTACGAGGCTACCCGAAACGCGGGAGACCCGGGTCTCGTGTTGGCGCGTCGCCTAAGCAACTCGGAGTACGACTACTCTATTCGCGACCTCACGGGCGTGGATATGCGCCCCACCAAAGAGTTCCCCATAGACCCCGCGAATCAGGAGGGGTTTGACAACTCTGGCGAGTCTCTCACCTTCTCCTCCCCGCTTATGAAGAAGTATATGCAGGCGGCGACTAGCATTGCCGAGCGTATGGCACTCACCTCGCGAGGTCTTGAGTTCGCCACCCATCCTATTCTCGCCGAAACGGATAGAGACAAGTACTGCATTCTGCGTATTGTGGATTTCTACAAACGCCAGCCGACAGACTTCGCGGACTACTTCCAAGCCGCGTGGCGGTATAAACATCGCGCTGAACTGGGCATTCCTAGCGTTACGTTGCAGACTATCGCCGCCGAAGCGAAAGTAAGCCTCCGCTATCTCGAACTGGTATGGAGCGTTCTTACCGCCCCTAGCGTGAAAGTGGGGCCCGTCGCAAAACTCCAGGAGGTTTGGAACGGGCTACCCGCGCCGGAGAGAGGGCATCCTGACACCGCACGCGAGGGATGCGTCGCTCTGCGAGACTGGACGATAGGAATGCGTAAGCGACTGGCATGGAAGTTCGCGAACCTGCCCGTACCGGGAGGTTTCTCCGATGGCGGTCAGTGCTTCGTACTGTGGAAGGACAATCAGTACGCCTCCCATCGTAGGCAACTCTATCCAAACGCCCTACAGCCCGGCGGGACTCCTCCGACGACGGTTATCCCCTCCCGTAAGTTTGGCAATAGGACGCGCCCTGAACGCAAAATTACCGCCCAAGTAGATTCCGACCTCTATGTACCGCAAGATGAGACCGCAAAAGCGCCCTATCTGGAGTCGTTTAACCGCTTCTGCAACGTATTCCCTGATGCGTTTTACATTGCGGAACGCGGACGTATGTTCGTAGACGACCCGGGCGATAAGGGGCGACTCCTCACTGCCGGGCTTCACAACTCAATGGGCTACTTCCGCGATGACACTCCGCTCATGGAGATGATACTGGACGAGAACGGGCGGAAGGATTTGAACCGCCTCTGGAGCGACTTCGACATGGTCGCCTTTGTGCCGGAGCGTATGCACCTTGAGTTTTTCGTCTATGAACGCGCCGAAGCCGGAACCATGACCGACTCCGAGTTCAACTTCGCAAAAGCGGAGGATAAGGACGCTCTTTCGGATGTGAAAATCAAGAGACTCGCCGACCTGTACCTCGCAAAAGCGCGTAAAAATGGCGGCGAACCGATGGCGCTTCAGGCGATAGAAGACCACTTCAAGTGGGTCTCCAAAACTATTCGCGCAACTGAAAGGGCGCGTATCGCCGCAGAGCCTCTGCACCTGACAGCGCTTCTCGATTTCGCTCGCCGCGCATATCGCCGCCCCCTCTCTGTAGCCGAGCGAACCAACCTGCTGGCATTCTATAAGTCGCTACGTCAAAAGGACGGCTTGACCCACGAAGATGCCATTCGCGACTCCGTGGTCAGCGTTCTGATGTCGCCGAACTTTCTGTTTCGCCTCGACCTTGAGCCAACCGCCCCCGCCGTTGGCGTGAGGACTGCTTCGTTCACGCCGAACGCCGCTCCGCCTAGCGCTAACAGCGTACAACCGCTACCGGACTACGCCCTTGCGAGTCGCCTTAGTTATTTCCTCTGGTCTAGCATACCAGACGAAGAGCTGCTCTCTCACGCCGCGGCGGGAGACCTACACCGCTCCGAAGTTCTCGTAGCGCAGGCGCGCAGAATGTTGCAGTCGCCTCGCGTTCGCGCTCTGGCGTTGGAGTTTGGCGGCAACTGGCTGGATTTCCGCCGGTTTGAAGAGCATAACGCGGTAGACAGGGAGCGATTCCCTAGTTTCAACGACGACCTGCGCGAAGCGATGTTTGAGGAGCCGCTACACTTTTTGATGGATACGTTTCAACAGAATCGCTCTGTGCTGGATATGCTCTACGGGAAGCGAACTTTCGTGAACGCGACTCTCGCCAAACACTACGGTATGAACGATGTTAAGACGAACGGGAGCGATTGGGTTCGCGTGGACAACGCAGACCGCTACGGGCGTGGCGGTATCCTCCCGATGGCTACTTTCCTGACCCAAAACTCTCCCGGACTACGCACCAGCCCTGTGAAGCGGGGCTACTGGGTTGTGCGCCGAGTATTGGGCGAGACTATTCCGCCGCCGCCCGCCACCGTCCCTCAACTACCTAAAGATGAGAGCAAGATGGGCGACCTGACTCTCCGTCACGCCCTCGAACAGCACCGAGATAATCCCGCTTGCGCGGGATGTCACGCTCGTTTTGACTCCTACGGTCTTGTTTTTGAAGGCTACGGGCCCATAGGCGAACAGCGCGAAAAAGACTTAGGCGGCAGATTAGTGGACGCAAAAGCCCCCTTCCCGGGCGGCGTAGAGCGAACTGGCGTGTCAGGGTTACAAGATTTCATCCGGCATAGCCGACAGAAAGATTTTCTCGACACTTTTTGCCGCAAGATGTTGTCTTATGCACTAGGGCGCACCCTCCATATTTCGGACGAATCCACTCTACAAGAGATGCAACAACGACTGGTCGCGGGAGACTACCGATTTGGAACCCTCGTGGATACGATAGTCTCTAGCCGACAGTTCCGCTACCGACGCGCATCGGCTACTTTAGCGAAGGAATAAACACCTCATGTCAAATCAAGATACGAAGCCTACTCAACCGCTCTCTCGTCGTGTGTTTCTGCACGGCGCGGGCGTGGTCATGGGCTTGCCACTGCTCGAATCCGTCTCCGCTCAAGCGGCGCGGGCTGAGGGTTCTAAAACCTCTGCCACGCCCCCCAAGCGCTTTATCGTTCAGTTTATGGGAACGGGCATTAGCCCCGGACGCTGGTGGGCGAAGGGCGAAGGCGCGGGAATGGAGTTGAGTCCAAGTCTGCAACCTCTTGAACCGTTCAAAACCAAACTTAACGTCATCAACGGGCTTTACAATCGACCCTCTACGGGAGTAGGAATCCACCCCGGCATGACGGGCAACATCCTCTCAGGAATGCCGCTCACACGCGGAGCCGTTCTGCATGGAGGCGTTAGCGTAGACCAGTTGCTGGCGGCGCGTATCGGGCAGGATGCGATGCAACCGAGCCTCGTTCTGGCGTGCGAACAGCCGTTGACTGGCTATCACGAGTCGAACTTCTCGATGGCGTATAGTAGCCACATCTCTTGGCAAAGCCCAGATTCGCCCGTCCCCACTGAGGTGTACCCGTCCCTCGCATTCGATAGCCTCTTTGAGAACAGCGGTAGCCGCCGTATGGAGAGTATTCTTGACCGTGTAAAGGACGACGCGGCGGGGCTTCGACGTCGTATTAGCAGGGACGACCGTGCTAAACTAGACGAGTATCTGACGAGCGTTCGCGATGTGGAACAACGCGCCCAGAAGATGCGCGGCGATATGGGCAAAGCCTCCGCCAGCGCGAAAGATAGGAGCAAGGCGCTTATAGCGATGAAGCGTCCGGACAACGGTCTGCCTGAAGATATTCGCGACCACATGAGGCTGATGTGCGATGTCGTGGCTCTAGCGATTCAGACCGACAAGACCCGTATCGCCACTATGCTGATGTGCCGCGACCTCTCCGGTCTCTTCTATCCCTTCTTGAACGTGAGAGACGCGCACCACCTCGCCTCGCACCGCGACACCTCTGAAGACTATCAGCGCATCACGCATTTCTACGTCAGCCAACTCGCCTATCTTGCAGGGAAATTGGACGCGATGAGAGAGGGGGAGGGGACGGTTCTGGATAGTACGTGCCTACTGTGGCTCTCGAATATGTTCTCCGGCTCTAACCACGACAACTCTACGCTCCCCGTTCTTACGCTTGGGGGCTTGAAAGGGACACTACAGACAGGGCGCGTGCTGAACTATCGCGAGAAGGGCGACGAGAACCGCAAACTGTGTAGCCTCTACCTCTCGCTGATGGACAGGATGGGCGTGCAGGTAGCGCGGTTTGGGGACGCGGATGCGCGGCTTGCAGGGTTCTAACGCAGGTTTTATGTGCAATAGGATTATAGGGCGCGGTCAGAAAACTCTGACCGCGCCCTATATTTTGTCAACTTATACAGCCCTGCACCTTCCGCTACATTTACGCTACGATAACGAGTAGATAGGGGCGGGGGCGAGTTCACTCATCAAAGGATTCTGCGAAGGGGTCTATTGCAGTCATTCGGCGAACCCGCTCCACAAAGGCGGAATCGTAAGGGGAGAGGCTACCTGCGCTTCGATAGTGGTTTAGGGCTTGACGTTCGTAGCCAAGCCGTATGTAGATGTCGCCTAGCAGGGAGTGGTAGGAGGCGCTGTCTGGGCGTAGCGTGACGGCATGGCGCAACGCCTCTGCGGAGTCTTGTAGTCGATTACCCTGTAAGCAGAGTATCGCCAACCGCATACTGTAGTAGGCGTTTTCTGGCGCGAGAAAAACCGCGTGTTGGAGGGCTTCAATAGCTTCGTGCAAACGCCCCAAGCGGGAGTAGAAGTCGCCTAGCCAAAAGTGATAGAACTGGTTTTCAGGGGCGAGGCTTCGCGCCTTCTCTAGCTCCAAGGTGGCGTAGGCTGTCAGTCCTAGAGCGGCGTAACACTCGCCCAGTCGGTAGTGGTAGTGCGCGTTCTCAGGATCCGCCTCTACCGACATAAGGTATTTGGTGAGGGCGGTATGAAGTCGCCCTAGTTTGCGGTAGTACTCGGCGCGATTGAAGTAGGATGCCGAACGAGCGGGGTTGACCTTGGGCGGCTTGCGCTGAACGGGAGGTTTGGGTTTGGGGATGGGTTGTTCTAATGTCTCTTGTAAGTTCACGCGTGTCGCCTTATATCCGAAAAGATGTCTAACTCATATTAAACCCAATTCCGCGCCGAATGTCAATAGGCGATTTGCTTTCGGAATGACACAGAAGCAAACGAAAAGGAGAGGAGTGTTTTCTCCTCTCCTTTTATCGTATTTGCACTACGTTCGTTTAGCGAGTCTGGCGCGTGGTCGGCGCTTGAGGCGGCGCCAAGTTCGGCTTAGGCGCGGCGATACTTAGCGCGGGGGCAGGAGTGTCGCTCTCTTTTGCGCCCGAATTTCCGAAGCCGCTGTCCGAAATTATCTTCGCCGCAAGGAGGGTCTGCACGACGCGCTGAACGTCGTCGGAACCCGTAGCCGCCGCGCTCTGTCCGCCGCCGCCCGTCGAACCGAAGTTGACGAACTGCCCGCGTCCTAGCGCCGCCGCGATTTCGCGGGTGATTTCGGGGGTGAGTTCCAGCCTTCTCAACTCAAGGTAGGCATCGCCTGTGTCGCGTAGGGCTTCGGTTTTCTTGCGAATCGCCGCCGCTTCCGCCTCCGCCACTGCGATAATACGCGCCGCCTGAGCGCGACCCTCCGCCTCTTGCTTAATAACGGTCTGCTCTGCGTCGGCGCGGGCTTGGGTTATCTGCGTGGCGTTCAACTCCGCCTCGCGCTGTCCGCGCACTGCTGTTTGCCGCTCCATTTCGGCGCGTGCGATAGAGGCTCCGTTGGAGGCTATCTGCATCTGCAAGGCGCGCTCTTGGTCGTTCACTTTCTGTTGGGCTTCCAGCTGTGCAATACGCGAACGCTGCTCCTCTTGCGCCTGCACTACATCTGCGCTCGCTTTCGCTCTCGCCGCAGATTCTCGTCGCCGCGCATCCGCGACTTCGCTGAGAACGCCTTTGATGTTAAGGCTGTTGAAAATAAGCCCCAAATCCATCAACTCGCGTGAACACGCCTCTTTGATGATGACCGATAGCTCGTCGTCCTCGCCACGCTGGTCAATGAGGGCTCTCCCGCCCATATTGGGAAGCGGAATAGGCGCAATTTGCGGGACAGGAGGGGTGACGGGACGTGCATTAAACAGCTGGTCGTGGCGGAGCAGGTTGGTGGCGCGTCGTCCCGCCGAAGAGAGAACATCGGTGAGCGTTGACAACTGCTCTGACTGCGTTTTAGAGAAGAATTTATTCGCCGCCGTGTTGACCATCGCTTCGCTCTCGCCTACGCTTACAATGGCTGAGGCTTTGACCGTCACCTTTACGGGGGCGAGTCTTCCCTGTGCGTCAATATCCGCCGTCTGGTCGGTTATCTCAATGTCTACGTTTATCGCCTGTGAAGGGATAACGCGCACCTGATTGAAGACGGGGACGACGAACGCTTTACAAGGTCCTCGATAGGTCGAACGCTTCCCGCCTAACGAACTCACCAGTAGAATCTCGCCAGCATCTACGCTTCGTAGAAATGTGACGAGTATCATACCGATAAGAAGCAACGCCCCAAAGACGCTTGCAACTACTAGAACAATAGGATCCATTTTAGTCACCTTTGCGTGGTTTCGAGGTTGCCACGCGCCTCACAAAGTGGGAGGTAGTCATTCGTCGACGCTCCCGAATGCGCTCAGTTCGCCTTACTCTAGTCTTACGGTAAGGCGCTCTTTTTCTGTATTCACCTCTTCAATCCGTAGCTTTGTCCCTACGCTGATAGGGATGTTCGCCTGTTCTGGAGACAACTGCGCCAGAAACTGCACCTCCCGCTCGTCGTGTATCACTTTTACCATCCCTTTGCCATTGGTAAAGTGGGATACCGCTTCCGCCTCCTTTAAGAGTAGGCTCTGCATAGGTTGGGCGGGTTCCGCCGCAAAACCTATTAAGAGGTTCCACAGGGGAGTCGCGACGCAACGCTCAATGAGATAGGCGGGGAGTGTGGCGAGTAACGCAGAGATGCCCATTGTCAGATGAAAATACTGTTGAAATAGGTTCCCGAACGCCCCATAGAAGGTGAGTAGGCTGAAGAGAGTGCGCGGGGAGGGGAGTAGCCCCAAGAACGCGCCTGTACCCGCATCGCCCTGCTGTCCATGCGGGGCGGGGACGGTGTGCGTGTGGGGCGCAGTGGTAGGCGCGTGACCTGCGTGCGGGGCGATGTGCCCGGCATGGCTGGCTCCGTGTCCTATCTGTGCATGATGCCCAAACGCTGGTATCGCCATAAATACTAATCCCGCCAACCCTATGACGAGTAGGGTGATAAAGACCGACATCGTTCTTTTCTCCCAAAAATCTCAGAAAAACCCTCCGAGAGCGGGGTGAGGAGTACCGTATATCTACCCTCACTCTATTATACTTCTGCAATCAAGATTAGGCTTCAAAATCTTCAGTATGCAATACGGATATTTTTAGCAAATATCGGGTAATCATGCTATCAGTTGCAACTATGCGAGTAGTTCGTTCGGATGACATTCGGCTTTTAACTTCCTATACTGCACGGCGCAATAGCGGGCGCGCCTTTTACGGCTTTTCGCGGCTTACTGCGTAGCAGGCGAGGATGTTGCCTGAACCTTGCCATGTGCGTGTCGAGAGGAGTTTGAGCAGCACGCCCGGCTGACCTTCAAATAGTGGCGTACCCCCGCCTGCTATCATCGGAGAAATCATCAGGTGCAGTTCGTCCACCATATCCTGAGCCATCAGGTCGTTCCAGAGCATACGTGCCGCAAACAGCAGTATGTCTCGACCGTCTTGTTGTTTGCGGGCGGCAATCTCACGGTGCGAGTCCGCACGTTTGACGATGCGTGTATTCCCCCATGGGGCGATTTCCTCGGACGTGAGGCTATCCGAAATGACGATTTTCTCGATGGATGCCATAAGTCCCGCAATTTCACGTCGGATAGCGGTGGCGTTGGGGTCTGCGGGAACCCCCATCCAGTAGTCCTTGAAGCCTAAAGAGGAGGTGCGCCCGCTGAGTATCAGGGTATCAGCGGCGCGTAACCGCTCCGCATTGTAGAAATCGAAGTTCTGGTCGCCCGAGTAATCTGGGTGGTAATAGTTAAAGAGAGCGCCAAGGTCTCTATCCTTACCTTCGTAATAACAGTCTAGTGAGACGAGGTTGCTGACAATGAGTTTACGCATGATATTGCTCCATAACTTCAGGATACCCGATAACGGGTTCAGTGCATCTCACTACGGCGCTTCTCGCGAAACCGGAAAGACATTCAAGAGAGGATGTCTGCAAAAGGTCTGTACGGCAGGGCGTTCGGGGAGTCTCGCTTCTCTTACAAAGGGTTTAACTCCTGTAGAGTAGGCTTCCAGTCTAGCTCTTGCAGTTTGCGGAAGTAGTCTTCTGGGGTGAGTTGGTCTGGCGGCTTGTTTAGCAGAGTGACAAGTACTGCTTCCATCACATTTGTACCGAAGGAGCGTCCCTCAAAGACAGGGGTTGTTGTGATTAGGAGGTGAACGCCGCGCCGCTTCAACTCCTCCACGTTCTCCGCTGTTGTGGTGTTGGTGAGAACTATTTTGCCCTTCAAATCTTCCGGCATATACCGCCCAATGAGGTGGTAGTCTCCCGCAATGACATCCGCTTCCGCGTAGTATTTCTGCCACTTGGGGGTGTTTTTGTCCTGCTTTTCGCCCGTCGGGTAGAGCCACTCTATGGGACATTGAACGACTACAGGCAGAACGAGACGCGCCAGCCTCTGAACCGCGCCCCACGAGCGTATCGCGATGGGTATCCCTAGGCTGAACATCATATCGCCAAAAACGATGCTCTTCGCTCGTTGCGCCAACGCTTCCGCCATTCCAAAGCGGTCTACCGCGCAGACGAGTAGCACGCGCTTCTGCGTAAAATCTACGATACCCTTCTCTTGTAGATAGGCGACTGTTTCTCGCTCTAGCGTGTTTTTGAGTCCGCTTCCATCAACGTAAGGGGTTTTCTTTGCGCCTTTGAAGAGGGTGACGCTATCGCGCATGGTGTAGCGGCGGTTGTTGGCGTAGACGTACAAATCGGTTCCGCCCACCCCAAAAGCGTCCACCTTGCCGTCAAGGTCTGCGATAAGTTGTCTGTATTTTGCTTTGTCGCCGTCGGTTCCTACGCGCTCAATCTCAAACTCCTCTCCGAAGAGGGTTGCATTGACTCTCTTATTGCGCTTGGACGAACCGAGGCTGATGCTTACGACACGTTTCAAAGATAACCCCTCCCTATTATGAGGATGCCCCTCTCCGATTTGGAGAGGGGCTATACCGAAGGTAGTTCCATTGCGCTCAGGCGAACAAAACTCCCTCCTCGCCTAGTCTTCCTCTACGGTATTCGTTAGCGTGCCTAGCCCCGCAATCGTTACCGACATTGTGTCGCCCTGCTTGAGGAGGATGGGCGGTTTGCGGAATATCCCGACTCCGCCGGGCGTACCGGTAGAGAGGATGTCTCCCGGTAGCAGGGTCATCGTCTGTGATAGATAGGAGATGAGGAACGGGACATTGAAGATGAGATTGCTTGTGTTGGAGGTCTGCATCGTCTGCCCGTTGAGGGTGAGCGAAATATCTAGGTCGTGCGGGTCTGCCACTTCGTCGGCGGTGAGGAGGTAGGGACCTGTAGGGTAGAAGCCATCGGGACTTTTGCCGCGCACCCACTGCTTATCGGCGAACTGAATATCGCGTGCGGAGACATCGTTGGCGCACATATAGCCTGCGACATGGTTCAGGGCTTCTTCTACGGGAATATAGCGTCCGCCGCCGCCCGCGCCGCCGATAACTACAGCGAGTTCCGCCTCGTAGTCTACCTGCTTCGCGAGTTTGGGGATGCGTACCACGCCGTCGGGGTCGTTTAGGGCGGTGGGGTATTTCGAGAAGAGAATGGCGCTTTCGGGGATGGGTTGGTTCTGCTCTAGGCAGTGGTCGCGGTAGTTCTGCCCGATACAGAGTATCTTCTGCGCGTCGCCGACGGGCGCGAGGAGTTGGACGCTAGAGCGAGCGAGCGTCGCTCCCTCTATCCACGCCGCTTTGGAGATGGCGGCGGCGGCTTGCTCCAGCCCACCGGTTCCGAGCGAGAGGAATGCCTTCATTGAGGTCGGTAGGCTACTGTCGGCGACGCTAAAGTCTACAATCGTTTCGTCATCGATGAGAGCGCCGATAGAGACGTTTCCATGAATTTGAAAGCTAACGAGTTTCATTGTTTGGGAGGACTCCTTTGTGTAATGTGAGGTTCACAAATGGAAGTTCGCCATTGAATGCGGCTATCCCTGCACGAAATTCGTAGGTCAGAACGCTAGTCGCTCTTGCCCTGCTCCCTCCGCCTGTTTCTCTGCGGATTTGAGCGAGACATTCGCGCCATAGAACGGAAAATCGAAGGTCTTACCCTCAAGAAGTTCGCCAATGGTGCGAACCTGTATCCTTGCAACAGTCCGCCCGAAGCCGCTCGAAGGCGTGTAGTAGCCCGCAGAACTCGCCTCGTTCAGCATGGCTTGCGTAGGAGACTCTAAGGTGACGAAAAAGGCGAGTTCCGCCTTCTCGCGAGACATCACGCCATGCAAATCGCGTATCTGGCTCACCCCGACGTGTCCGCCTTTCACCTGAACAACGGCTTTCGACGGTTTCTTAGGGTTGTCGTAGAAGTAGGCTACGCCATCAATCCCCCTGTCTGCGCCCTTCTTCTCTTGCGGAATGGCGGGTATTAGCCCAACCGCCCACATCTCAAAGTCTTTGTGCGAACTGTCCTTCTCGTACAGCAGACGCGCCCCCGCTATGTCTGTAGGCAACCCCTCCACAGCGAAAACATTGTCAGGCGCAGGGGCGTCTTTACTCAAGAGACGCACATCCCGTGTACGAAAGGAGTCGTAGAGGCGCGTTTGAACGAGGCTGGTGGCGATAGGGGCGATGTCTATGCCTATCCACTGTCGCCCTAACTTCTGCGCGGCGACAATCGTCGTGCCGCAACCGCAGAACGGGTCAAGCACAACATCTCCCGCATTGCTAGAGGCGGAGAGAAGGCGCTCTAGCAGGGTGAGGGGCTTTTGAGTGGGGTAGCCAAGTCGCTCTTTCGAGTGGGCGCTAATGGGCTGTAGGTCGGTAATGACATCCTGTAGAGTAACGCCTTTTGTGTCCGCCAAAAATCCTTTGTAGCGAGGACTTTTCCCTTTTGGGGGCCAGTAGATTAGTTCTTGAGCGTCTAAAATATCGAGTTTTTCTTGCGTAGAGAGAGCGTCCGCCGCCTCCTTGCCTATGTGGTCGTAGAGAGGTTTGGAGGGAACCGCCCAGTGTCTTCCCATAGCGGTAGGATTGATTCCCTTCCACTCTCGCCCGGAATCGCCCACTCTTACGCCAGCGGCAGTCAAGTCGCTGAGGCGGAAGCGGCTACCTTCGCTATCGGTATGACGGTAGAATTTGGCGAGGTAGGTTTCGTTGTGCGCCGTGTATTGGGGGTTCCAAGTATACGAGTCGGACTTCGTGTAGAAAAGAATGACATCGTGGGCGGGTCCGTATCGCTTTGAGGAGCTATGGGCGCTAGTGCGTTTCCAAATGAGTTCGTTCTTGAAGTTTCTCGCGCCCAATATCGCGTCCAAAATCAGTTTTAGATAGTGGGAGGCGGTAGGGTCGCAGTGCAAATAGATGCTACCTGTCGGCTTCAAAACGCGGTGCAGATGGTAGAGGCGGGGAGCCATCATCACAAGGTACGCCATTAGGTCATTTTCGCCAATGGAGTTATGAAAGCCCTGCATCAACTCGATAACTTTGGCGTTCGGGCAGAGTGTTGCGAACTCGTTCCAAGCCTCCGCCGCCCCCGCCCAGTTCCATGTATCCCCGAACGCTTTTATCTGCGCTGGACTTGCGTGTCCGCTCTGCTCCTTGAAGAGAACATTGTAATCTCTATCAGAGTTGAAAGGAGGGTCAAGGTAGATGAGGTCAACGCTCTCATCCGCGATATGCTTGGGTATTATCTCAATGTTGTCGCCGAAGTAGAGCGTATTCATTCCGATTAGTCTCCTCCTGCCTTACTGACTCAAAGAGCGCGCGAAATGCGCTAAGTCCGTAGGAGTCAGAGCGCGATAGCAGAGTTTGCCATCCACCGCGCACAGCGACTGCGCCTGTAG
>CAIJLM010000218.1 GCA_903821495.1 uncultured Chthonomonas sp.
AGCGCAGTCAACTGATTGAAAACATGAGCGCGGTCTACCGCGATATTCAGGTTAGGGTTCGCCTGCTTGAGCGCGTCCAGCGCGGCTTTCAAAGTGTCGTCCGCCTGCCCCAAGCCTTTCCCGCACCGCAATACGCACCGCACCTGCGCCCCTGCAAGGCGTAGAGTCTCCTGCACCTCTCCAACGGCGTTGGGATAGTCGCCCACCTGCACAATCGCCACGCTTAACCCCTTTAGCTCATCGCGAATCAGGCGAGGGTTGTACTGCAAGAAGAAATCTTGATAGCGGTCGTTCTGAGTTCGCAGGTTGGTAACGTCGCCATCCATCTTCTCGCGAAGCGCAGTCAGCATCTTCTTTTGGGTATCCGCCAACTGAGGCGACACAAAAAGGCTCCCCACGACCAACCCGACGGTCAGCGCGAAGAAGATGGCGACCAGCGTCGCGATGTGGTATTTGAAGCCAAGTCCCAATCGTTACCTCCCGATAGTTGCACGCCTCAATAGGTTACTACCCGCTCTTTGGGAATTAAGCGCAAAATACACACAATGCAACCCGCTCTAGAACAACACGCACAGGCTTCCCAATCTCAAACCGCCATCCGTGCATTCACCCCTTCTCCCAGAATTGGGAGAAGGGGCAGGCGTTGAGGGCTAGGTGAGGTTATGTGAAGATTCCCGCGTTCGTCGTCTACGCCCTAGTTTAGTGGCGCAAGATTCCCTCGTTAGGCTAGGGAGGGTTTAGGGGCGATTCCCGCACGCTTGCAGAGATGCCTGTATATGCCCCCGCGTTTCGGCGGCGATAACGCAACACTGCTCTACAGTGTACTCTTTCGCGCCGATAACCTCAAGGTTCACGGGACCTGTGTAGCCATGCTCGTGTAGTACGCGGATGTAGCCCACAAGGTCGATGTCGCCGCGCCCGTTGGCTTGCATTTCGGGCTTGCCCGGGTTCTGCTGTCGCCCTTTGCAGTCGCGGATATGTACGTGCTTCACCCGCGAAATAACGGCGGCAATCGCCTCAACAGGGTTCTCTCCCGCCCGCCAGATATGCGATGGATCCATGTCAATTCCGAACGCGGGGGAGGTTATCGCCGCCATAGCGCGAAGCGTTGTCGGCGTATTGTAGATACTTGCTCCGACGTGCGCCTTTACGCAGAGGGTTACGCCATACCTCTCCGCTCTGTCCGCCAATGCGCCCAGCGAATCGATAGACTGCTGTAGCGTCTCCTCATCATCAGACTTTCCGCCAGGTCCACAGTTGATAATGGGAACCCCGATTTCAACCGCCGCCTGCATGGCGAGTTCCATCTTCGCGGCATCTTGCGAGGGTTGCTCCATCGCAAGAATTTCCAGCCCGTACTCCTGCGCGAGGAGCTTGATTTCAGGGGCTACCTCTTGCCATCTGTCGAGTACAAGGTGTTCGCTCATGCCGTCAATGGCGGAGAGTTCTACTCCGTCATAGCCCGACATTGCGAGGTATTTGAAGGCGGTCTCCATGTTGTGACCGCCGAAAAGCACTGAGTTCGCTCCGAGTTTCATGCTCTATCCTTATCTATTCGCGGGACTTGGCTTGTAGGCTCGCCGCCTGCTTGGGGTCGCCGATGTGGAGTGTGTCATACGCCTGTTGCGAGGTTTTGAAGGGACCCACGCCCTCAAAACCGTGCCAGTCGCCCTGATTGTGAATAGGGTTGGGTAGTCCCGTCTCCTCCTCACGCCGAGCGATGTAGTCGTTCATGCGTTTCGTTAGCGCGGCGACGACATCCGGCTCCTGCGCCGCTAGGTTGTTGTTTTCGTCGGGGTCAGCCACAAGGTCGTACAGCTCTATCTCTGGCTTAAAGTGGAAGTCAGGCTCTAGCGCAATGATAAGTTTCCAGCCGGGAGTGCGCCAGCCGTGCTTCCGCATCCACGTACACTCCGTGATGTAGATTCCGGTCTCATGCGACGCAACTTCGCCCAGCGCCATCGGCACAAGGCTATGCCCATCAAATTTGATGCCTGCGTCTATCTCTGCAAGGTCGAGAAGCGTAGGAACGAGGTCTTTATGTTGGGTATAGCCCTTCAAGCGACTACCCGCAGGGATGCGCTTCGCGTAACTCACGATGAGCGGCACGTGAATTGTGGGTTCGTATAGCCCATGATGGTCGAAGTAGCAGTCGTGGTCGAAGAGGGTCTCGCCATGGTCGCCGTTCAGTGCGATAATCGTACTGTCGCGTAGCCCATGCGTGTCTATCGCGGTAAGGACGGTCTGAATCGCGGAGTCCATGTAGGCGACAGCCCCATCGTACTGCGCGACAACGTACTCCGTGTCTGAGATACCGGGAGGCATCCAACTCGCGAAGAAGTCGCAGAACGGCTTGAACGCCATTACGGGATCCATAGAGCGGTTTTCGGGGTCGGACTCGTCGCCGCTGTAGAACATTCGCTCGAAGGGCGCGGGGGGCAGATAGGGCGCATGAGGATCCATGTGACGCAGGAAGAGGAAGAAGGGCTTATCGTCCTCCACAAGTCGCTGTAGTTCAGGTATCGCCTTCTCATTCAGGTTCTCGGCTTTGGGGCTACGTCCTTCGTTCCAAGTTCCCCACCCCTGATAGTCGAGGTAGGTATCGAAACCGCGAGAGCCGGGGTTCCCTGTGAATCCGATACAGGAGGTGTTGTAGCCCTCCTTACGGAGTATCTCGGCGAGAGTGGTCACTTCGGGGCGTAGCCCGCCTCTATGACGTAACGCCACGACCTGCGTGCTAAAAACATCCATCCCCGTAAGCATAGACGAGTAGGCGCTGGTAGTAGGAATGTGCGCGCTAACGACATTCTCAAACAACGCGCCAGACTGCGCTAGTTGGTCGATGTGCGGGGTGGTTAGGCGGGGGTATCCGTAGCAACTCATGTGGTCGGCGCGGAGCGAATCCACGCCAAATAAAACGATGTTGGGCTTACGTCCAGATGACATTATCGGGGTTCCTCAAAAGTGAAATTTAGAATTTATGGCGGCTACACTACCGCCATAAGCGAAGTTAAGAAGTATTTCGACAACCTCTCGCCTTTCCCCTGCCCTACCCGACAAAACTAAGAGGAGATTTGTAGCGAAATATCGAACGAAGAGGGGAACATCAACTCACAAGGAGAAGCGAAACTATGTTTGCGCTCATTATGGGGCTTGCGTTGACTCTCTCAGGCGGTGTAAAGACGGCTCCGCAAGAGAAGCCTATCGCGCCTCTCAACGCTCTTACCCCAAAGCAGATAGAATCTGGCTGGATACAACTTTTCGACGGAACAACCACTTTCGGCTGGAAGGCGCGTGGCAACGCGGACTGGAAACTGACCGACGACTCGGTACAGGGAACCGCCCCCGAAACCGGAATGGGGATGCTCTGCACGACCTCCGCCTTCGCGGACTATGAACTCCATGCCGAAGCGTGGATTGAGGAGAACGCAAATAGCGGTATCTTCTTACGCGCCCCGCTTGAAGGCGATGTCACCGCCGATAATGCCTATGAGGTCAATATCTACGACTGGCATAAAAAGTGGCCCACAGGCAGTATCAACAACGTTCAACGCACAAAGCGCAAAGTCAAGTCTGTGTTACGCTGGACTTCCTTCGACATTACGGCAGAGGGCGACCACCTTGTAGTACTGGCGGACGGTAAGAAGACGGTGGACGCGCACGACAGTAAGCATAGCGGCGGCGTGATAGCCCTGCAGAGTTGGGGCAAGGGGTTTGTCCGCTTCCGCAATGTCCGCATTCGTCCGCTCAGTCTGAAATCCATCTTCAATGGCAAAGACCTCACGGGTTGGAAGCCCCTGCCCGGTAAGTCGGTCTTCTCGGTAACGCCCGACGGCTCTCTCAACATCAAAAATGGCGGCGGAGACATTCAGACGGAGGAGCAGTGGGGGGATTTTATCCTGCAACTCGACATCTACTCCAACGGCGACCACCTAAACAGCGGAGTCTTCTTTCGCTCTCTTCCGGGGGTTTTCTGGGGTGGATATGAGAGCCAAGTACGCAACCAGTGGGAGGGGAACGACCGTACAAAACCCGTCGATTACGGGACGGGAGGACTGTACAATCGCCACCCATCGCGTAAAGTAGTCTCTAGCGACAGGGAGTGGTTCTATATGACGGTTCTCGCGAACGGCGCTCATATCGCTATCTGGATTAACGGCTTCCAGACGACGGACTTTGTAGACACCGCCCCTGTAGGTCGCTCTGGTAGCGCCCGCGACGGTAGCCGCACTAAACCGGGAGTCATCAGCCTACAGGGTCACGACCCGACGACTGACCTCTCGTTCAAAAATATCCGCGTTGTCGAACTACCGAAGCCGTAACCTAACGCTGTTTGAGGACGAAATTCCCTTGTTGGACTGGAATCAAGTTTTGAATCGGGGAGTATCGCTTGAGTGATACTCCCCATACGCTTCGCGAATGTCGCCTCACAGCCTCCCTCTTGGGATATGTGTATGGCTACTTTAGCCGCAGGCAGAAGAGCGGAGTCACAAACCCGCCAAAAAACGCGCAAAGGAGAGGGGGCGGAGGCGCTCCCGTAAGAAGCAAATGGAGAGACAAGAGGCATGGCTTCGAGCGCCTCAAGCCGCCCTGTTTTTTGAGAGGCTTTTCCGCGACTTCGCGAGGCGTAACTCCCTCATAGAGAGCCTTGAATCGCGGTTTTTAGAGGTTGCGGGCGTTCGTGTTCAGAGTATTATTGACCACTGGATACTCCCCGAAGACACCCTGATATGCGCCCAACTCCGTGAACTCGGCTTGG
>CAIJLM010000219.1 GCA_903821495.1 uncultured Chthonomonas sp.
ATCTCCCGCAAACGATGTCGTCAGAGGCGTTGCACCCGCAGGAAGCCGCTCGTCAAGAAGGAAAGAGACCGATGCCTTCCCCGTTGCATCCGTCACCGCCGTTCCCAACTGAAGGCTACCCAGTTTGAACTTCACCGTCTTGCCAGCTAGCTTCATGTTGTCCGTAGAGCGGGACAGGCTGGCGGTGAGGTTGACCGTCTCCCCAATCGTTCCAGAACTCGCGTTCGCTCCTAGCTTCGTCTTGCCCTTAATAAGGGTGAGCGTACTCGCCGCGGTAGTGGGTTCGTAGTCTGCATCTCCCGCAAACTCCGCCGTCAGGGGGTGCGCTCCCACGCTCAGCCCCTCCACACTGTACACAAGTTTCGCGTTACCAGACGCATCCGTGGTCGCTGTACCCACAGTCACGCTGTCTATCTTAAAGGTCATCTCGCGCCCGGCGAGAGCGAGTTTGTCGGTCTTGCGCTTCAGAGAGGCGGTCAGGTTCCGCGTCTCTCCAAGGCTATTGGTGTAGGCAGAGATGTAGCTCTGCGATTCCGACTTGTTCACGGTGAGGGTGGAGGTTGCGCTAGAGGCTTTCTGGTTAGCGTTCCCCGCATACTCCGCCTTCAGGGTGTGCGCTCCGACGGTCAGCCCGACAATTTTGTAGGCGCGGGTCGCTTTTCCTGTTCCGTCGGTTGTCGCGGTTCCAATGCTGGTTCCATCCACCTTGAAGGTGAGTTTGGCGTTGACGAGGAGGGCTTTGTCGCTTGTTCTTCTCAGGCTTGCGAGGATATTCTGCGTGGAGCCGAGACTACCTGCAAAGGAGCCCATCGTTGTCGAGGTGTCCGCTTTAGTTATGGTGAGCGTAGCGGATGCGGTGGAGGTCTTGTAGTCGCTATCGCCTGCGAAGGTGGCGGCGAAGGTGTGCGTTCCTACGCCGAAGTCGGTTGAGTTGTCCACCGTGTGGCTGGTTTTGCCTGTGGAGGTTGTGATTTCGGCTCCAGCGTCGATTCCATCCACTGTGAAGGCGATGGACTTACCTTCGACCCCTTTATTGCTCGCGTTGTTGAGGACGGCGACGAGGGTGAACTTGCCGTAGAGAGACGTAGTGTCCTTTACAGTGATGGCGGTCTTCAAAATCTGACTCTGATACAGCGCCAGCGAGTGATACCCTCCACCCGCAATCTGAGTTGCGCTTGTTAGCCCGGAGACCTGAACCGGAGTGGTTCTCTGCGTCGTGGTTCCGTCTCCGAGTTCACCATCGCCGTTAAGTCCCCACGCCCAGACGGTTCCATCTGATTTCAGCGCCAGGGAGTGTTGGCCTCCCCCCGCCATCTGCGTTACGCCAGTCAGCCCGGAGACCTGATATGACATTACGCTCAAGGAGGTACTCTGGTACGTTGCCAACCAGGCGGACAAACTCCCTAAGAATAGCGCCGAATACATTGGGGCATTGAAACTACTCTCAAAGTATGAACTGACGGAAGCGGAGCGAAAGGTGGTGGCGAATACGCTTATTCTCATCGTAAAATATAAGAAGAGACCCCAACTGAATAGGTTATTAGACGGTGCGTTATCTCTAATCGGGTGTCTAGTCGCCTTCCTGCTACTTCCAAGACTGGCTTCTTATGGGTACGCTCCTCTATTAGGCGCCGCTCTTGGAGCGCTCATTTTCGTCCCTATCTTTCGCCTTTCATTCTCTGACCTAAGAGTCGTTATCGCACGGGTTACGAGCGTTGGTCTGCTAGGCGAATTAGGAGTTCCTGAAGCCATTCCCGTTCTTGCGAATGAGGCTGTTAAGAGTCTGATGACTATGCGCCCCGCCCAACCTGCTATGACTATTGGTTCAGCGCACGCCCTATTCCAGCTCCTCCCCGCGCTCACCTACGCCCACTACCGCGCCTTCGAGAAAGAGACCATCCCCAACCTCTGCGCCATCCTTGAAGCGGAAGCGAAGAAGATGACCCCCAACGCTATGGAGCGCGTGGAACTGCTCGTGGAGGCGTTCGAGAGGATAGGCGACTCCCGCGCCATTCTCACGGTGCAATCTCTTAAACGACACCTTGTGGCGAAGCAGAGGGAGTTCGAGGATAGGCAGTTAAGAGCGCAGACCGCAAGTTGGAGCCGCTCCGTGCTAGAGACAGACGCGCTTCCGCAGGTCACAGCGGTACAGAATCCCTACCGTAGCCTACAGCGCAAGGTGGAGAGTCTACTGAAAACATTGGAGGAGAGGCGCGTACAGGAGGAGTTGCACGACAACCTGCTTCGCGGTAGCGCCGCCCCCGACAACGCCAGCGAACTCCTGCGCCCCATGACGGGCAAGCCAGAGCAGGAGCCATTTGAGCAACTACTGAGAGGCGCGTCCTTAGAGGATACACAGGAGTAGAGCGTCCTCTACCGTCCAAACAAGAGTGTCGAAAGTTTCGTCTTCGCGGTAAAGCGGGAGATAAGTAGCGGAGGCATTAGCGCGAGAGCCGTCGCTACCAGCAGATAGAGAGCCGTGTGCAGGTTCGGGGTCGCGAAATCGAGCCTATCCATCCCCCATATCGGGAAGCGATGTAGCAGGTACATCTGCATTGAGATAGAGCCGACATAGAGAAGCCACGCGCTAAGGCGTTCCGGTAGGCGAATGGTCACAGCAAGCCCCAACAAGAAAAGACTCGCGCTATTCGTATATGTCCACTCTCCAACCTGAAAGGCGAAGGTGTTCACCTCAATATGGGCGAGCGTCTTGATAGCCAGCGGCAGGTAGAAACAGCCTGAAAGTAGCGTCAATCCTCCCGCTATCGGAACCCAACGCTGCAGAATCGCCTCAAGGTCGTCCGCCCGACTCCCTAGCCACATCCCCAGAACCACGCTCGCCGAATACCAGAAGATAACGCTCCCCACATAAGGTAGGCGTAGCGCGAAAAAGTTCAGTGCGTAGAAGCCCAACGCCGCCCCGATAGCCGACGTAAGCGCTACAGAGAGAGAGGGGCGCTTACGGAAGAGAGGAACCAGTAGGGGCAGTATCAGGTAGAGTTGAAGAACAACGCCCAAAAAGTAGAGATGATAGAAGGACTTCCCGATACAGATACGCACCAGCGCGTCGTGCCATGTAAAGCCCTTCTCCATCTTTCTAGCGAGAAAAGCGTGCAGAACGCTCCACAGCAGATAGGGATAGAGCGCGGTCTGAATGCGCTTTTTGTAGTAGGTTTTGAGGTCGTAGTCCTTGAGGAGTTTGCGGGTAAGAAGAATTGTGGTTAGTAGGATAAAGGCGGGAACCGCGAAGAGCAGTCCTCGGTTGACCACCGCGCACAGCGTCCAGAACGGGCTGAGAGGCTTGCTATCGTTCAGAGGGAGCTGTAGCAGGTGAATACCCACCGCAGAGAGAGCTGCGAAGCCTCGAAACAGGTCGAGGGCGACAACTCTTTTGGAGGGCGCAGTAGTGGTATTTGCATCAGACATTCGGAACGGTAAGCCCCTCTTCGTCCGCCCATTTCAGAACGTTGTTCCAGTTCGGAGAGGCGATAAGCCCATCGTGCGAGAGGCGTTGCACTAGTCCCGACATGAAATGCCAAACGTAGTCTTCGGGCAGAGCGAGTTCACGGGCAATTTCGCCCGCCTCGTACTTTCCCCACGCAAGGCGAATAATTTTGCGCTGGTCGCCGCTCATTGTTTCGATAATGCGCTCCCCCGCCTGACGGTGAACGCGCTGATGCTTTTTGTGTCGTATACGGGCTTTTGTTCTCAAAGACGCTCCTTACATTTTCAAGAAGTTGGCGAGTAGGGCTTTCCCCGATAGGGTGAGAGCCGATTCAGGGTGGAACTGCACCCCCTCAATAGGGTGCCGCTTGTGCCGCGCCCCCATTATCTCCCCTTCGTCCGTCCAGGCAGTCGCCTCCAGGCAGTCCGGTAGCGTCTCCGGTTTAATTACCAGAGAGTGATAGCGCGTCGCCTCGAACGGGTTGGGCAGCCCCGCGAAAACGCCCTTCGATTCGTGGTGGATAAGCGACACCTTGCCGTGCATAATACGGTAGTTACGCACAACCTCCGCACCGAAGGCGTAGCCGATACTCTGATGCCCCAAGCAGACCCCGAAAATAGGAATGGCTCCTGCAAAGCGTTGGATAAGCGGTACGCAGATTCCTGCCTCTTTGGGAGTGCAGGGACCCGGTGAAATCAGAATCCTCTCCGGTTTCAGCTCCGCTATCCGCTCTAGCGTGATTTTGTCGTTTCGATAGACAACAGGCTCTCCGCCCAGTTCGCCAATGTACTGAACAAGGTTGTAGGTAAAACTATCGTAGTTGTCAATAACGAGTATCATCGCTAAAAAGTCTCCTCCATTATCGCCTCGCAGGTCGCTTTGAAATAGTGTTCTCAGTATCCAATTTTTTCGCGAATTTTGCAAGTTAAAATTATGTTCCTCTCCAAAAAGTCGGGATGGGTTTATGCGGCAAAAAGTTGTCTCCATTGCCCGTTGAGTTCTGCGACTTTGA
>CAIJLM010000220.1 GCA_903821495.1 uncultured Chthonomonas sp.
CGAGTTTACGAACGCCCGCACTATTCTGTTCAGTACTTATAATAAGGATGAGGACATCTATCGGGGGCTACGCGCCGGAGCCAAAGCGTATCTGCTTAAAGACGCGCCCGTTGAAGAGCTACTGGAGACTATTCGTATCGTACACTCTGGGCAGAAGCATATTACGGTGGGCGTGGGGGCGAAGCTTGCGACGCGCATGGAGAACCCAGACCTGACGGAGCGTGAGCGCGAGGTTTTGCGCTTGATGGCGACAGGGTGTAGCAATCAGGAGATTTCGGCGGCTCTCTTCATTACAGAGGGTACGGTCAAATTCCACGTCAACCACATCCTCGCCAAATTAGATGTCAATGACCGTACACAAGCCGTTGTTAAGGCTCTGAAACGCGGAATCGCCACTCTGGACTAACCGAGTCCCCTGTTCCCTCCCTCCCCCTATCGAAAGTTTAGCAAGAGCGTCTCCCTCAAGACCAGCCAATGGCTGGTCTTTTTGTCTGTCTGAAACTGAACTACTTATAGGCGACAGAACGCCGCTTTCACCACATAATAGAACTATAGAAAAGAGAGAAGACAGAACTGAGCGACAACATTAGTCTGGTTCAAATCGCCAACAAAATGTAACCGCTTATACCCTCTTCCCCCAACTAGCGAAGCGAAAACTACGCTTCGGAAAAACAAGAAAAGGAACCTACGAAAATGCACGAAGGACAAACACAACCGCAAGCGATGCTAGAGAATACCCTACTCGCCTTCCTATGCGGAGCCGCCGTTGGAGTGGGGGTCGCTCTCTTATACGCGCCTAAATCGGGACAAGAGACCCGAACGCAGTTAGCGGAGACAGCGAGTCAGGCTATGGATACGGCGGGCGAGTGGAAGGATAGGGCTATGGATACGGCGGGCGAGTGGAAGGATAGGGCTATGGATACGGCGGGCGAGTGGAAAGAGAAGGCGATGCACACGGCGCACGAGACACTGGATAACGTAGGGGATGCGATAAAAATCCCCCGTGACGGCGTTCATCCCAACCAACGGCTAGGAGCCAAAGCCTAAACCCGTGCGACATAACGAAGAGTGGCGAAGCGCCTGTTACGCTGTCTTTAGCAATAGACGCTTTGCCCCTAACATCAAGTATAGCGAAGAGGTGTACGATGGAGACCATTCTCATAATAGTTATTCTACTGCTACTGTTTGGCGGAGGAGGCTACTACTATAGGGGTAGGCGCGGGTAAGAGCGCAAGACCCGAACCCGGAATTCCCCCTTGCCAATATCAAGTTTGTAGGGGGCGGATAATCGGGTGAACTAAAACAGTGCGTAAGTTTTTGAAAGGAGACTTCCCATGGCAAGTCCTCACTGGACAGCGATAACAGCCTTGTTGGTTGTGTGGTTGATTGGCGCGAGCATGAGCCTTGGAGGCTCTCTCATTCACTTCGCACTGGCGGCGGCGCTGGTAATTATGGGCTATAACCTGCTGACAAGAGGCATCGCCTCAGACGCAAGCCTAGCCCCGACCGATTCATATATGGTCTGACACGCAATAGCGTGGATAGAGTTGAAAGGAGAGTTCCAAATGGGAAATCTACTCTGGACAGTGATTTGTGTTCTGTTTGTTTTTTGGCTATTGGGCGTAGGGTTTAGTATCGGAGGCTCTCTCATCCACATCCTCTTAGTTGTGGCGGTGATTATCCTGGTATACAACCTGCTGACTACAGGCAGGGCGACCCTCTAAAGAGCGCCATAGAGCCGTTCAGTGAAACGCCTACGCTCGCCTTACGTAAAACGGCTCATGTTTTGAAGAAAGAAGGAGAGACATGAAGAGACTATTCGCTGTTCTGTTCGCGCTAGCGGCGCCTAGCCTTGTAGGTTGCAATCGAGGTGTTTCGGGAGGACCCGGAGTGACCGACTCCTCTGGTAAGAAGACCTCTTTTGGGCAGGTCAACAACACCTTCAATCTGAATACGCCTCTGATGTCCACCTCCATTATACAGGGCGAGACGAAAGCGGTTTCGATAGCCATTCAGCGGGGGAATAACTTCGATGAAGATGTTACGCTCTCTTTCGCCGATTTGCCAAAGGGCGTGACTTTCAATCCCGCGCGCCCTGTTATTAAGCACGGAGACACAGAGGCGAAGCTTACTCTACAGGCGACAAACGCCGCCGCGCTTGGAGATTTCGGAGTCAGCGTGACGGGACACCCTACCAAAGGCTCTGACGCAGTGGTTGTGTTCCGAGTCAATGTGAGCAAAAAGTAGTTTTGACGCAACAGAACAGCCCGCTACACGCGGCTTTCTGAAGGAGAAGCGAGCGATGCTAGATACCACCCTACAACCCAACAAAGAACAAAAAGACCTCAAACAGATTTTCGATAAGAACCATCCCCCTCCTCCAGACAGTATGGACGCGAATCCGAAGGGCGCAACGAGTGATTGCGCGACTGCTAACACACACGCCACTGCCGGAAAAGGCGAGGGATGTTGCGACAAAGCGGAAGCGAAGCCATGTACCGACCAGAGTGTGAAGCATTCGGACGCAAAGGTCTGTCATGATGGAAAGAACGACTCAAAAAGATAAAAAGGCGGAGCCGTAACCGCTCCAGCAAAGAGAATCAGGAATCGCTGTTCCGCAACGCACGCAAAAACTAACAAAAAATAAGCGCGTAATGAGGCCAGCGAAGACCTGGCGAGCGCCCGTATACAGGGCGAAAAGTACGAAGCGTTTAGGACATGGCGGAAGAGTATGGTATCAGGTCTTAATCGCTGGATTCGTCGATGATACCCACTCCGGTATCGGGTCGTACCCTGTAACGGGCGTTCTGTTTGGCAATACCCCGCTCTGAATATCCCTTTGGGATAGCGATGCAGAAGATTGTGCGGGAGAGAACTCGTAGCGACCATCAAAGTATTTTTCGTAGGAACAAGGAGGAGAGGTAGAGAGATGATTAGCGAAGCGGTGACGACGGTGGCTATACGGATACGATTCTCCGGTAGCGTTGAGGCGGAAAGATTTCATATCACTCCTCGCGAGTGCGTGAGGCTACTTACAGAATGGAAGGCTTATCTTGGCGGTAACGGAGCCATTGGGGGGGAGTACGCCTTCGAGGAGACAGACCACCCCCTCGTTATGTCGCTGAACTTCAGCCTAATAGCTTACATCGAACCGGGCAAGGTCTACTGATAGCGAAATAGGACAAAAGACTCCTCAACTTAAACATTGGCGGGTTTTTTGTCCTATTTCGCTAGTGAATCTCTGTTTCCTGAGCGCATTTACATTAGCCTCCTTCTTAATGGTTTTGGTACCGCCACCGCGATATTCGCTCTCGTTCAACCCTCAATCTCCGCCTCGCTCCTCTCCTTGTATAAGACCGTTGCCACCACCCTATCGAAAGTTAAGGAGTCCCGCTCACCGAAAGGTCAACAGGGAACTGGTCTTTTCTTCGGGTTAGAACTGACCTATTGACGGGCGACAGAAACCCGCTTCTCCCCTATAATAACACTATAGTTCACGTAACGCCCCCCTCGCAAAGTAGCGAATAAGGACGTATGCGCTGAACAGTCCAGAGTGGGAACGACACTCTATTCTGGAATAGAGTTTGCAGAAGCGAGGTTTGAACGACAATGAAAAGTTACCCAATGAAAACCAAACCGCTACTCGGAATAGCCCTAATAGGGGCTTTGACCGTAGCCGCTCCCGCTGTCATGGCGCAAGGGCAAGCGCGTAAGAGCCAGACTACGCTGAATGCGGGAACCGTGATTCCTGTGCGCTTGAATAATGAACTGAGTTCTAATAGTAGCCGTAAGGGAGACCGCTTTACGGCGACGGTGCTATCGGATAGCATGGGGTACGAAAACTTCCCCGAAGGTTCAAAGATGACGGGGGAGGTGCGCTTCGCTCGTGCAAAGCGCGGTGGAGACCCCGGTACTCTCGATATAGATTTCCAGAGACTTCGACTACCCAATGGAAAATCCTACCCTATAAAAGGTTCGATAATAGGGCTAGATGGCAAGAGCGTTGACTACAACGACGACGGCAGAATGGTCGCCAAACCGGAGAGGCGCAATAATCGCCTCACCTATGTCGGATATGGCGCTGGGGCGGGAATGATAGTCAGCCTCTTGAGTAACAACGGTAAACTCAACTTTACCGATATGCTGATTGGCGCGGGTTTGGGGTTACTGGTAGGTTCTGTTGAGAAAACCAAAACCGAGCCGCGAGATGTAAGATTGAAACCCGGGACAGAGATGGGACTGCGGTTAGACCGCCGCCTGACCTTTGTCGGCATCCCTTCTCAAAACTAAGCGTGTAGGCGCGCCCCTTCCTTACGGAAACGCCGCCAGATAGGAAACGACCATGATTCACACTAGCCGCATCGCACAAGCGAATTACAAGCCCGCAAATAAATCGACGGTACCGAAAGCCAGTATGCTACGGGCTTCTCTCGCCCTCGGCTGTTCGCTACTCTCCCTCGCCCTTGCGCCCAGCGTTGCAAAGGCGCAACGGTTTTCGCAGGATGGAGCGCAGATACTCTTCTCTCGCTCCGACTCATCGGGCGGGGCGGCGTTGGCTTACGCCAATAGCGACGGTAGCGGCGTACAGATGATACCGAACTCATCCGGTAGCTCTATGGGAGTATGGTCGCCCGATGGGCGCTTCGTCCTCTTCGTGGATGCGAATAAAAACCTCCGCCTCTTTACGCGAGAGACTCAGACAACTCGCGTTCTCACCACAGGTGTAGAGGCTCCTCTCTCATGGCGCGAAGATGGCGAGGCGTTTGCGGGTATCAAGGTGACACAGGTCGGGAATCAGCCCCCCACACGCGCTCTATGCCGTTTCGACATTGAGGGACACATACTGGGTTCCGCCTCAATCGGGAACCTCCACGTAGAGCCGCGCTACCTTCTGCGCTGGATAACCAATACGGATGAGCTAGCTATCTTCGCTA
Organism: uncultured Chthonomonas sp.; assembly: GCA_903821495.1. Classification (GTDB taxonomy): domain Bacteria; phylum Armatimonadota; class Chthonomonadetes; order Chthonomonadales; family Chthonomonadaceae; genus CAIJLM01. Next base: position 4,935 of record CAIJLM010000220.1, read on the forward strand.
GAAACGCCGAAGGAACCGACTGCTACGTCACCGACTCGAATCGTATGCGCCGCGTCACCACCTCCCACGACCTGCGCGGGTTAGGTATGAACGCGGGCGGGGGGCATCTTATCTGGGCGCGACGGGGCGAAAACCTTCGCTACATTATGATGACGCTCTATCGCTACGATACCGTTTTCAGCACCGTAGAGCGAATGCCCTTCCCGCAACGCCTGCCTCTATTGAATCCGAACGCGCAGACCGCTCCTGAATCCATACAGGATGTCGTCTTTAGCCGAGATGGCGAACACCTGCTCCTCACCGCAGTCGTCAAACAGAGCGGCGCGTCTGGGTTGAACCTCTACTCGCTCAACTTAGATGGTAGCGATATGCGCTTTGTTCACCGCTTCGCGAACTCCCCTAGCAATATACCCGCCTTTCCCGCCCAGTTCTCGTATGACGGGAAGAGGGTAGTATGGCAAGACCAAGGGACGCTCTTTGTGAGTAGCGCAGACGGAACAGGCAAAAACAGAATAACCCTTGCGAGTACGGAACGGAAGAGCCAGAGCGTCTCCCTGAAGTAACGCATCCCCTGAGCCATTCTTACGGCGTATATGCCCCGCAGGCTCCTTCTCTCCTCTCTGGAGAGGAGAGAAGGAGCCTGCGGGAGTGAAGGAAAGTAAAACTGAATTATGCAGAGAGAGGCATTGAGGCTGGAAAGAAATCAGATAGAGAGTATTTACTATGAGCGACGAACAACAAATCACTTTACCGGTCAGTCCGCGTGACCATATACAGGGTCTCCTGTCAGCGGAAATAACCTTAGTGCAGTACGGAGACTATGCCTGTCTGCACAGTCAGCAAGCCTATAGCGGCGTGAAAAACAACATGGAACGTTTTGGCCCTCATCTACGTTTCGCGTTTCGCCACTTCCCTATCACTCAGATACACCCGGACGCGCAACGCGCAGCGGAGGCGGCGGAATCGGCGGGTGTGCAGGGCAAATTCTGGGAGATGCACGACAGTCTCTTCGCCCATCAGGAGGCGCTAGAGAGCGGATATCTTGTAGAGTACGCCGACGCGCTACACCTAGATACCACTCAGTTTCTGCGCGATATGGCGCAACACACCTTTGCCAAACACGTAGCGGAGGACTATTCGAGCGGAATGCAGAGTGGCGTAAACAACACGCCCACCTTCTTCATTAACGGAGTGCTTCATGATGACCTCTGGGATATTGAGGTTCTATTACAAGCGGTTAGCAAAGCGGCGGATGCCCAAAAACAGCTTACTCTGCAAGGTCCCTAGCGCTCTGTCACTGGTCTCTCAAGCCAACAAAAACCTCAACCCGAACAACCAGCGAGGCGAACTCATCGTCTACCGCTTAGGAAAACAGAAATGACACAACAAGACAAGAATCGTTTAGCGCAACTGGAACTAGCTCAGGCGCGAACAGAGCAGAGTAAAGCGGAGTTCGAGCGTGATAGGGTCGTGAACGCGGCGGTAAATGGAGCCGTCCGAGAGGCTAACAGCGATGCGGTTATGGAAGCGAACATGAGGGCGCGACAGTCCGAAGCGCAGGCGGGTTATATGGCGACCTCCGCCGCTGTAGCGCGAGGAGAAGCCTCCTCAGAACGGACGGATGCCTCCAATGCAAACTTCACCACAGTTATGGTGATTATATTTGCGGTGGGCATAGTTCTCGCGTTTGGAATCTACTTCTTCTGGTATGTTCCTAACCAGTCTGTTGTTGTCATAAAACCACAACAGCCGAATAACGTAACAATAAACACTCCGTCGAACACGCCGCCTGCACAGCCGCCCGCAAACATTACCATAGACAATCGGGCGAACAATCCGGCTCCTGCTACTTCATCGCATAAGCCCGATACAACAGAAAATCCGAAGCCGATGGAAACGCCGGACAACCCGGAACCAGAAAACCCTCCGAAGCCCGGAGACCCCAACACTAAACCCGACCCTACCGGAACGCCAAAGGGAGACTCTGACGGTCAGTAGACAACTACCGTCGAGCCCCTCTGGATTGGAGAGAAAGATGACAACACAAGAAAATACGAACCGCGTCATTGTAGCGCCGGGAGAAGACCCTCTCGACCGCCGAGAGGCTTCCAATGCGATATACGCCTTGGCGGTGGCGGCGATAGGCACGCTTGGAATGGTAGTTGGAATAACGTGTTACTTACTCTGGAACTTTCCAAACTAGACCGCTGGCATCCCAAAACCTCAACAGGCGGGCAGTGAGGATTAGAAACCTTCATCAACGCCAAACCTATAGAAATGCCAAAGGGAGACTCTGACGCTCAGTGGACAACTGCCGTTAAGCCCCTTTGGATTGGAGAAAAAAATGAAACTCACAAACTTGAAAACATCCCTTACACTGCTCGGAGTCGCTTTACTATGCGCTACAGGGCTACCGTCCGCTTTAGCTCAACAGTCAGACCGTGGCTCTGTTGCGGCTTTTCCTGTGGTTTTCAGCGAGAACAATGGAACCCCAGACTCCCACGAAACAGCGGTTCAAGCCGTAAAGGAGATTCTGCAAAAAGCCGGATACACGCTGACTTCTAATGAGGTAGCCCGCAACACATGGGAGCGCCTGAACCTTCCCGCCCCTAAGATGAATACTCCCTCCCGCCGCCGAGACATTGTGCGGTTCGGAAAGGAGATGAAAGTGCGCTATGTGGTGGCGACAACGGTCTACTTCCACTCTCGTAGCATCTGGGTGAACCTGGGACCAAAGACAATCTCAACCGCCACAGTAGGGGTCATTATCACAGATATTGGCTCAGGGAAAGTCGTCTATCGGAAGAAGGGCGTTGAGGGACGGAGCGATGAGAAAAGCAATACCCTGAAGCTAGTCGGGGCGGTTCTTGTGACGCCTCTTGTCACCATGGTGAGCGGCGGTCCGAAAACCCCGCACGAGCAGAGAGCCGCGCAGATTGCTGTCGCGAGAGCGTTTCGAGGTTGGGTGAAGGCATCTGAGTGACTGTTTGAGCGTTCTTGTCGGGCGGAACTTACATAAGTTCCGCCGGCAGGCGCTAGAAAGAGAGTAGAGATGAAAAGCAAAATAGGACATTCTATTGGAAGTCGTAGCCTCCTGGCGCTCTTGATGACCGGAGTTGTGGCGTCATCATGCGCGTCTCAGTCTCCACAAGCTTCAAAGAACCAATCGAATGGCGAGGCGAACTTGGCTCCTATACAGTCCGCTATCGCCCCGAAAGTCCAGAACAGCGCGGAGAATCCTGCACTCGTGCAGACAGCAAGTTTGCCGCAAGCCTCGCAAAGCGGCGTGAACAGCGAACCTTTGCAGACGGCAAGCGCTCTTCAAGGTCAGCCGAGTGAACAGGGCGAAACTTCGAACAACGGCCCCGTGCGAATGGCGCGGTTTACCTATACAGGCGGCGGCGTGAACTGGCGAAGCGACGCGCAACAGGGGTGGGCTTCGGCAAGTATGAATCTGCCTTTGCGCCAGGGCGCTCAGATTATGACCTCGGAAGGAGGGCGCGCCGAGATACAGTTTGACGATGGGAGCCGTTTTCGCCTCGGCGGGGGAGGGTTGGCGACGCTTCAGACGATGTTTAGCGATGAGAATGGCGAGTTCACCGAGATAACTCTGACGAACGGGGCGGCTACGCTACGCTTGAAGCACGAAAAAGCGATATATCAGGTCAATACTCCGGTGGTCTCCATCAACTGCACGGGACCCGGTCGTATGAGGATGCGTGCGGGGGCTGGAACCAGACTCGCCGTACTGCAAGGCAGAGCCGAAATCGAAGGCAAGCAGGGCAAGGCGAGTTTTCAGGCGGGCGATTATGTCTCCCTACAAGATGAAAACTCCGCGTACAGCATTCAACCTATGCCCGTACTGGATACCTACGACACATGGAGCGAAGCCCGCGATCGCAATCTGGACGGCTACTCCACTAGCTACGCCCACAACAATCTGCCTTCCAACATCGCCCTTGTCGCTGATGATTTAGACAGCTACGGAAGCTGGCATGCAGACGTTAAATACGGCAAGGTGTGGTATCCCCGCCACTCTAGCGCGAACTGGAGACCCTACTCCAACGGACACTGGGTGTGGGTGGAACCGTATGGCTGGACCTGGGTGTCTGCGGAACCCTGGGGATGGGCTCCTTCGCACTATGGTTCGTGGGTGCATAACTCTTATGGCTGGGGCTGGGTGCATGGGCCCGTACATCAGTACTGGTCTCCTGGTGTGGTCTCTTTCAGCGACTATAACGGCTCTCAGGCGTGGGTTCCGCTCAGTCCTGTAGAGGTGGTCTATCCCGCGGCTATCTCGATTGGTTACCGAAGCGGCGACTGGTCTCTCTCGTTCAGTATTGGGCAAGCCGCCGTCTACTATCCTTCGCGATACAATCGGTACGAAGCTAGCCCCTGGTCGTCAGGTTACAGTAATCGTGTTACCAATATCTACAACAACAACACAACCGTCAATAACTATGGCGGCGGTTTCCGAAACAACCTCAACAACCAAAACCAGTATCTCGCAAGGTCGGGTTATGTGCCGTTCAATGCACGCTATGGCGGCGCAACGATGGCAAGTATGAGCGGATTTGGCGGGCGTGGTTCGTTCCGCGCTGTCCCACAGGTATCCGTGAACAACGTCTTTTCGTTAGGGCGCAGAACCAGCGCGCCGCCAAACGGACACTACGCTGTTTCGGGGCCCTCCGCAGTCAGAGTGACCGCCTTCTCTACGAATACTAGCCGTAGTTTCAACTCGAATGTTCGCATTTCGCAAACGGTATCCACTCGCGCTATCTACCGCGCCCCGTTGCAAGGGCGTATGGCTAGTTTCAGCCGACCTCCCTCCCATTTGCGACAGGTAAACACCGCGCCTCGGCTTATTGAGCGCAACCGTGTAGCCCCTACGCTCATTCGCACAACGCCCGGTTCGTTCGGACGCATACAGTCGCCCGGCGCGAATCGAATTATCCCGCGCCGTCCCGGTAGTGAAAATAACGACCCTAGGGATAGAGCGAACCGCGCTAGGCAGGGAATGGGAATGAAGACCACCAACCCGGGAGGACTGCCTCAAAGGATAGCTCCGCCACCCCGACCCACTAACAACCAGGGGCGACCCCATGAGCGAATAGCTCCGCCACCCCGACCCACTAACAACCAGGGACGACAACCACAGCGGATAATGCCGATGCCCCGACCCACTAACAACCAGGGGCGACAACCACAGCGGATAATGCCGATGCCCCGACCCACTAATAACCCGCGACAACCATCGCCGCGACAGCCATCGCCGCGACAACAACCTTCGCCGCGACAACCTTCGCCGCGACAACAACCATCGCCGCGACAACCTTCGCCGCGACAACCATCGCCGCGACAACCTTCGCCGCGACAACCTTCGCCGCGACAACCTTCGCCGCGACAACCATCGCCGCGACAACAACCTTCGCCGCGACAACCTTCGCCGCGACAACAACCATCGCCGCGACAGCCATCACCGCGACAACAACCATCGCCGCGACAGCCATCACCGCGACAACAGCCTTCGCCTCAGCGACAACCTTCGCCTCAGCGACAGCCTTCGCCTCAGCGACAACCTTCGCCTCAACGACAGCCTTCGCCTCAACGACAGCCTTCGCCTCAGCGACAGCCTCAAAAACAGAGAGACCCTAAAAAGAACGACGGACGCGGTTAGTCCGCCTTCATCACCCGCGTTGCGCTCTTTCCAACTAAACCTGTAGAGGTGGACGCTGGAAGGAGCGCAACGCACGCAAACACAAGGAGAAAACAATGCAAACAATGTCGCCGCCAATTTTGGAACCGTTTGACACGCTACGGAACATGGGCGCGAATATGGCAGTCGCAGTCTATTCGACCCACCCGCAAGCGGAAATCGCAATAAGGGCGCTCGGACAGTCGGGCTTTGATATGACGAAACTCTCCATAGTCGGCAGAGACTACCACACGGAAGAGCGCGTAACCGGCTACTATACCAACGGTGAACGCATGATGAGTTGGGGCAAGGCTGGGGCTTTCTGGGGCGGGATATGGGGCTTGTTATTCGGCTCCGCCCTCTTCATTATTCCCGGTGTAGGTCCAGTTGTGATGGCGGGACCCATTATTGGATGGATAGTCGGCGCTCTGGAAGGGGCGGCGCTTGTCGGCGGGTTAAGCGTACTCGGCGCGGCGCTAGTAGGCATGGGCATCCCTCACAAAAGCGCCCTCGCTTACGAAACTGAGATAACAGCGGGTAAGTTCCTCCTCTTGGTTTATGGAACGCCCAAGGATATCACCGAAGCGAAAGCCCTTCTATCATTGACAAACCATGAGGGACTACATGAAAATGTAGCCTAGACGCTATGTAGGGTTCGAGCCTGTCGGGATAGCGACGCTACAGGCTCGAACCCCGCTGTTGGCATTTCGCCAAAACCAGCGACATTCCGATTCCTACGCTCCGCTCTATCCAGAGAGCGTCGCAAATGATAGCGAAGAGTAAATTATGCTCCATGTTCGACACGCAGGAATAGGTCTGAATCCAGATAGTTCGCGCCTTCTCCTCCGCTCATTCAACCCAACCACAGAACAGCGAAGTCAGAAAATCGTCGCTCGAATCGTCTCGCAAACCGAGGCTGAGGTATGCGCCCAACTAAAGCAGACGCTCTCAGAGTTCAGTAGCCGTCATCGTAACCTACAGGCGTTCCTTATGAAGCGCTTCGAGCAGGTGAAATATGTTATGCTAACCGATGCTTCTCTTAGCGAAGAGCGAAAACTGCTGATAGGAGCCTACTTTACGCAAGAGTACGCGCTGGAAGGCGCGGCGCTCTTCAATCCCTCTATGGTGTGGCATCCCGACCAGAGCGGAGTTCCAGAGGGTTCCCGCCGTTTTATTATTAGCCTACGCGCTACAGGAGAGGGACATATCTCCTCCATCACGTTCCGCGCAGGGATAGTGGACGCGCAGAATCAGATTACACTCGACGATACGACACCCTACGTTACTTCTCCTGACCTTGTGTCCAATCCCACGTATGAGCGCGACCTCTTTGAACGCAAACTCTACGAATTAAATCACTGGGACGACTTCTCCACCTCCGTACTCGCCTCTTTGAACCCGCAGTTTACGCTGGAAGAGCTCAAAACCAGTTTGCGAATTATCGAGCGACAACTCCGCAAGCGACATCCCGATACGCTTGTCGCGTCCAATAGTCTGTTGACATTGGCGCAGGCGAACTATATCATCTCCTACTCTCAAAATCAGCCGATATCAGAGCGCGTTATCTTCCCAACCTCCCCCACCGAAATAAACGGCATAGAGGACGCTCGGTTCGTCCAGTTTCAGGAGGACTGCGGGAGGGTAGTCTACTACGCCACCTACACCGCCTACGATGGCAAGGTGACGATGCCGCAAATGCTAAAAACAGAGGACTTTCTGCACTTTGAGATGAGTACGTTGAATGGTCCCGAAATTCAGAACAAGGGTATGGCGCTGTTTCCGCGCCGTATTCATGGGCAGTACGCTATGCTCTCTCGGCAAGACAACGAAAACATCTTTATTATGTTTTCCGACAACCTGCACTTCTGGTACACGAAGGAGTTGATACTTCGCCCCACCTTCCCCTGGGAGTACGTTCAACTAGGGAATTGCGGTTCGCCCATTGAAACCGAGTCTGGCTGGCTGGTGTTGATGCACGGCGTGGGTCCCATGCGAAAGTACGTTATCGGCGCAGTGTTACTAGATAGGGATAATCCCGCCCGTATTATCGGGCGGCTCCGCGACCCCATAATCTCGCCAGTCCCCGGCTACAAGGAGGGGTATGTGGCGAATGTGGTCTACAGTTGCGGGGCGCAGATACATAACGACGATCTTATTCTGCCCTACGCTATGGCGGACTATGCCAGCGCCTTCGCTATCATTCCCGTAGCGGAGATACTAGAAGCGATGAGGTAGTTCTATTGCGCCCAAAAGAGTAACCCGCCTCAAACGCGCCCCTATCTCAAGACCAGTCCAACGGCTGGTCTTTTTATGTGCCTAAATCTGAACTTCCTATAGGCGACGGTTTACGGTTTTTCCTACATAATGAGAGCATAGAGAGTAGTGGAACGGACAGAGAGTTCCGCCGCTGGTAATTCCCCCAAGAAAGAAGATTCCACAGTGAAAAACGACAAAACAGCCACCGCCAGGCATCCCGCAAGCGCCCCTCCTGAAATACAGAGTATCACTGTAAAAGGGCAGAGATACTCTGCCCCCTCTGGAAGGCACAGCCAGCAGACGCACAGACTCGCGGAAGAGCGCGCCCTCGCTCAGGGGAATGCTAATGAGAAAGAGCGGAGTGTCAAGCAGGAACCACGTACTGCGAACCAGAAGCCAGTCGTTCAGAGCGTGGCGCAGGAGGAGGCGAAATGAGAAACCACACCGAAGAAGAGATTCGCGCAATCCGTTACTCCATTGGAACATCGAACCTGCCGGCGCTAACAGGCTCAACCTCCGCCATTGTGCAGGCGACCTCCATTCGTATGGATATGCTTATGGAGGCGAATAAGGTGGTAGGGCACATCGGGCAGATGGTGAGCGCAGGAGACATATCGCGCTCCCATCTGGACAGCGCTATCTTTGGTTCGCGCCAACTGCGAGAGGAAGCGCCCGCCGCGTGGTGGATAGAACATCGCAACACAAACATGAGCCTACTGCTCAGAGAGCTATCGCATCGTTCCTACGCCATGGAGTATGGTAGAAACTAGAGGCAAAAATGCCGTTTTCCAGCCCCAACGGGCTTATACGACGTGTGGCGGTTATCGGGAACCACACTCCGCGCCAGTGCGGAATTGCGACGTTCACCGCCGACTTAATCGAAGCGGTCTCCACCCGACACACGCATCTTGACTGCTTCGCCGTCGCAATGAACGACAAAGCCGAAGGATATAACTACCCCGCTCAGGTGCGTTACGAAATACAGGCTGACGACCCCATATCCTATCGTCGCGCCGCAGGATTCCTAAACGCCAGCGCCGCCGATGCCGTCTGCGTTCAACACGAATATGGAATATACGGAGGTAGCGCCGGACGCTATCTGTTGCCTCTGCTCCGTTCGCTAGATAAGCCCATCATAACCACTCTGCACACCATTCTACGCCAACCCAATGTAGAGCAGTGTCAGGTTATGGCGGAACTCGCTCAACTCTCGGATAGGCTTGTGGTAATGAGCCAGAAAGGGGCGCAGTTTCTTCGAGAGGTGCATGGCGTAGACGACGCGAAAATTGACGTTATCCATCACGGTATTCCGAATGCGCCTACCGACGACCCCGCGCTCTATAGAGAGCGGTTTAACCTTACAGGGAAATCCGTTATTCTAACCTTCGGGCTACTCTCGCCAGACAAAGGCATTGAGAACGTTATTGAAGCCATGCCCGCCATTCTCGCGCAGTTTCCCAACGTAGTCTATGTTGTGCTAGGAGCGACGCATCCGCATATCCTCAAACAGTATGGCGAGGCGTATCGAGAGAGCCTGATAGCGTTAGCGAAGCGACTTGGCGTGCTAGAAAGCGTCCATTTCCACAACCGATTTGTCCCGATTGAAGAGCTGACGCAGTTCCTTAGCGCCGCAGATATCTACATCACGCCCTACTTGAAGCCGGAGCAGATAACCTCTGGAACGCTCGCCTACGCGGTAGGCTCTGGTAAAGCGGTCATCTCTACTCCTTACTACTATGCAGAAGAGCTTCTCGCCAATGAGCGGGGAATACTGGTTCCATGGCGCAACCCGCAAGCGATAGCCCATGAAGTTTTGGGGCTACTGGGCGAACCGAAAAAGTGTTCCGCTCTGCAAAAACGCGCCTTAGAGTACGGGCGCGAAATGGCGTGGTCGGCGGTGGCGGACAGATATATGGAGTCCTTCCAACGCGCTCACGCGGAAAAATCGAAGCGTTCGCACCCTCTTATCGTAGTGAAAGCGCCAACGACTTCTACTCTCTACAGGCGGCTTCCCGCGATTGAGGAGTTGCCCGCGCTCAATCTCGCTCACCTTCGGCAGATGACCGATGATACGGGGCTACTACAACACGCAAGTTTTAGCGTGCCGAACTACAACGAAGGCTACTGCGTGGACGACAACGTTCGCGCCCTGCTTCTAATGACTCACCTTGAGAAGCGTGAGGGCGCGGAAGCGGTGAATATCGGTCAACTCGCCACGCGCTACCTCGCTTTTGTCAACTATGCGTGGAATCCTGCAAACGGGCGCTTCCGCAATTTTCTCTCTTACGATAGGCGTTGGTTGGAGGAGCGAGGCTCGGAAGACAGTCACGGGCGAACGTTGTGGGGGCTAGGGGCGGTGATAGGTCGCTCAACCCATGCAGGGCGAAGCGGGCTGGCGCGTCAACTCTTCCGCTCTGCGCTTCCGATAGTAGAGGGGTTTACCAGTCCCCGCGCTTACGCCTACGCGCTTCTAGGGATTGACGAGGCTCTGCGCGGCTCTTTTGAGCATAACGAGACCATCGCCTTACGCGACATACTCGCGAATAGGTTGCTCAGGCAGTTTCAGGAAGTCGCTTCCCCTGACTGGCACTGGGTGGAGGCAGGTGTTACCTACGCAAACGCACGCCTACCGCAGGCTCTTCTCGCGTCAGGACTCCGTATGCAGCGCGATGAAATGATAGAGGTAGGGTTAAAGTCGCTTGGGTGGCTCGCCTCTATCCAAACTTCAAAAGAGGGGCGCTTTGCGCCTATCGGCTCCAACGGATTCCTGCTACGCGGTCAGGCTCAAGCGCAGTACGACCAACAGCCTATTGAGGCGTGCGGCATGGTGTCCGCCTGTAGAAAAGCGTTGCAAATGACCCGCGATGAGCGGTGGCTACACGAAGCGCGTAGAGCGTTCGCATGGTTTATGGGGCGGAACCAACTTCAGAAACCGCTCTACGACCCGCTCACGGGCGGGTGTTCAGATGGGCTACACCCTGACCGTATCAACGAGAATCAGGGCGCGGAGTCGACGCTTTCGTGTCTGCAAGCCCTGTTGGATATGCGCCTTATTGAGAAAAGTCACTCTGTACGCCATCTCGCGGAAGAGCGCGCCCTCGCATAAGGACACTCCAAACCAGAAGCCAGTTGTTCAGAAGGTGAACGCAGGAGGAGGCGAAATGAGAAACCACGCCGAAGGAAGAGGTTTGGGTTAAGGGTTAACCTCATCGCCGCTATTTGCAATCTCGAAACCCAAGCCTAGATTTATGCAAGAGGTCTACTGTTTCTTGACGAACAAACAAGGAGCAAAGTCAAGGTGAAGCATTTCTTATAAGTATCGGCTGTTCGCGCTATTCGCGTTACTGCTACTACTCGCGCAGACAGGCGCAGGGGCGCAGGTGGTGAAGTCTTGGGGGAATAACGGCTACGGGCAGCTAGGAGATGGAACCACTACGGATAGGAACCTTCCCGTTTCGGTCTCCGGTCTCACGGGTATAACGCAGGTGGCAGGAGGGGGGCTCCACACTCTCGCTCTGAAGTCGGATGGAACCTCTGGGAGTGGGGCTGGAATGGCGTAGGACAGTTGGGAGATGGAACAGGTGCAACGGGCGGAGCGGGGGTAGCCTCGTTCAGTTACGTGATACCCGCAAGAACATCGAAGGGCGCTCATGCGATAACCGCCACGTTCGATGGCGACGCTTACGACAATGGTACAACGGGTTCTGGAACCCTGACCGTTCAGTAGAACCGCTCTCTACGAAGCGATAGCCCCCTGCGCTTTTACGCGCAGGGGGCTATTTATGTTTTCTTGTTCCGTAAAAGCGGACGTATGCACCCTACATTCTGCGATTCCGAATGGTTGCCAACGCCTCTTGAGCCGCTACACACACTTGTCGAGAACGGTCGCTACTAATTGCCTCTTTGAGAGTCGTAATGACCTCTGGAGTGTCAAACTGACTTAGCAAGTAGATGTATAGCAATCTAGCAGGTCTATGCTCATCATACGGGAAAATGCCTAAGATACGCCGACTAGGGATGGAACTTACTCGTTGGAAGGCATTGATGATAGTATTGAGTACACGCTTTCCGCCAACCTTCACAAGAACCTTCGGCAGAAGGTGTAAGGTAGGATTATCCTCGATTCGTTTCGTCAACGGCTCAATGACACTTTCCCCCATAGAAGACAGCGCACTCTCTATTAATTCCTGTACTGACCGCCAGCTCTCATGGTCAATGGCGCTAACAGTTTGAGCGTGAAATAGGGCGTTGGCCGCTTGCGTACCTACCTGACCAAGTTGCTCGGCAATGCGGACTCTCTCTTTCCAAGGAGTGTTCGCATTGCCGAGCCGTTCACCTAACGCCCATAATCCGCTATCTGACAGTTCTGGATTCATTTCGCTTGCTACCCTCTATGCGACTCTGCTAGGCGCGGTTATGCCTTCCCCTAGGCAGAGCCTTTTCGCTACCAACGTTCAGAGTAACCATAACCGCGAAGCCTATCCATTACATCAATCGTCAGCCAACAACACTCTGTGGATTACTATAATCCACTGATAGATGTTGGTATATTGAGGCGATTCTTTAGAGTTAGAAAGATACTCTAGAAAATCTTCGACCACTTCCGGTAGCGCATCGTGTTCTAGCTGGTAATCTGTATCATAAACAGTTTCTAAATTTGCTTCAACGCACAGGCTGTCGGAACTTGCCCCTCCCTCCCCAATGCCTACAAATATCTTGTCGCCATAACGAAATACGTTTTCAGAGGTCGGGCGTTTGAGAACCCGAAACCCTCCTCCTAGTGCGATTTCATCGTAAACTTGAAAGACTTCGCTGACGAACGGGGGAAGTAGACCCAATACCGAACTGTCCGTAATGGGAGATTTAATACACGCCACATGATCGAAGGAAGAGTTCAGAATCCAATCAACTTGCGCTTTCGCTTCCTCGATGGATATATCCAGCTCTTCCCACGCACGCAGGGTTGCCTCAAACGCGCTTTTCTTCGCTCTCCTACTCTGTAGCAACTTTTTTATCCAGTTCATTATCCTCGCCTCGTACTGTTCTAGATCGGTCTGTGATCGTTCAGCTGTGCGCAGATAAAAACTGATGGCGGCGCCGGTCTGGCCAAGCGATTCATA
>CAIJLM010000221.1 GCA_903821495.1 uncultured Chthonomonas sp.
CGTTTTCCGCCGACCTTTGAGGAGTGCGGAAGCCTTTGAATACAGAGCATTCGCCCTGCCCCTTGCGAAGGGGTAGGGTTGGGAAGGGGTGGGTGAAAGAAGCGGTTTTTCTGCGTGATGCCTTAGAAGGTCAGTTTGTCGCCATCAACGCATGGAACTACGGGCGGTAATAGCCTCTCTACTCCTCCCCCTGCACAGGTCGTAGCAACTCCTCCGCTGGCTCTTCCCGCTCTTGGCTTGGGCGTAGTAGCGTGGATTCGTCTATCAGTTGCGAGGGGCGTAGCAGGTTCTGATGGGTATCCTCTCGTGCAAGCCGCGCCTCGATAACAGGAATAGCCGCTTCGATAGTCTGGTGGAACAGGACTTGGTAGGCATCGTGAGCGGGAGGGGGTTTGCTGAGAATCCGCCGCAGGGTGCGAGCCGAGCCTTCGTTTCCAATATACTTTAGCGCGTTCAAGGTAGCGAATGGCGAATATAGCCCCCAACCGTAAAACCCCAAAATGTCAACATGGCTCTTTTGAAAATGGGCGACGTGCCTTGCATCCATGTGCAGAAGAAGGCTGTTTATAGTCGGAATTAAGTGCTGACTCGTTTTCGGTTGTACTATACGAACACTTTGCACTAGATTAAGCAGGCTCGGAATCAGAAGGGGGTTGGAGTTTGCGCTAACCTTCGCCACAACTGCCTCCATTTGCTCTCGTAAGCGGCGATTCCGACGGACTCGAAAAAATAAAAGCCCTCCCACCATGGTGGGCAACACCGCGGTAAACTTTAATAGAGGGTAGTACCACCCACCGAGAGAAGACTTCCAATGCGTGATGATGTACCATATAAGTCCGTCACCTGGCATCCAAGTTAGAATAAAAAAGAGCGCAGTCATAGCGCCAAAGGTCGCTCCAATCGCTCTTGCCCGCACCCGTTTCGCCAATTTACACACGTCCTCAATCTCCGCGATATGCGCGTCGCAGTTCGCCGTCTCCTGCGCCTCATCGGTCTGCACAGTCGGTAGCGTTATCCGCTTTTCGGTTGGCTCAAGAAACTCCTGCATTGTGTACTTCCTTACCGCTCCATAACCTACACTACAATTCTACTCTACATTCTCATAGTTCGCTATCAAGGTTAGGGTATCATATCCTATGTTCTTTTTATTTTGGAGTGAGTCTCAATGCACATCAACGATATTCTGCAAAACCAGCGCGTAACCACCAGTTTCGAGTTCTCGCCGCCCAAGACCCCGGAGGCGGCGGAGGTTCTCTTCAACAATATCCGCGAACTAGAGGAGTTGCACCCCTCGTTCGTCTCCGTAACGTATGGGGCGGGCGGCTCTACGCGCCAACACACGCACGACCTTGTGGTACGCATGAAAGAGGAGGCTACGCTAGACCCCTTTCCCCACCTCACCTGCGTCTCTCATGCGGAGGAGGAGATAGAGTCCATCCTGTTTCGCTATGCCGAAAACGGAATCTCGAATATCCACGCCCTTGCCGGAGACCCGCCCCGCTCTCGCCCGAACTACGACCGTTCGCAAGACCATTTCCGCTACGCCACCGACCTAGTGCGTTACATCAAGCGATTTAATGAGCGCGGTATTCACCCCGATAAGCGCGGCTTTGGAATTGGAGTCGCGGGATACCCGGAGGGACACTACGCCACGCCAAACCGCCTCAAGGAGATTGAGTACCTGAAAGCGAAAGTGGATGCGGGAGCCGACTACATTGTAACGCAACTCTTCTTCGATAACCACGACTTCTACGATTTTAGGGAGCGGTGCGAACTTGCAGGTATTAGCGTGCCTATCATCGCGGGAATTATGCCCGTCACCTCCCGCAAGGGACTAGAGCGCATGGCGGAACTCGCGCTGGGTTCACGCTACCCCGCCAAACTCCTCCGCGCCATCGAACGGTGCGATGAGGACGATACCTACGTGCGCCACGTAGGAGTGCAGTGGGCGACAGAGCAGTGCCGAGACCTCCTAGACAATCATGTGCGGGGCTTGCACTTCTACACGCTTAACCGCGCTACCGCTACCCGTGAAATCTACACCCACTTGGGGGTCAAAGATTCCCGCCGCCTGAGCGCCTAAAATAGAGTTACAGAGGTCTTCACCCATGCCTCCCGAAATAAAATTTCAACCCCTGACCAAAACCTTCCATGTCTCATTACCCCCTAATGCACGCCCCCACCCCCTCTGTGAAAGGGCGCACGCTAAAGACCGAATACAGGGGCTATTTCGCGCCCTCCTTCTCGCTCTGCTCCTCTTTACGCCCCGTCTAGCGAGAGCGCAAAATATCCCTGCGGAACTCGTCCCCTCTCAGGTCGAACGGTTAGAGGGAGACAAAGAGGTCATCAAGGGCGACTTTCCGGGGCTTATCTACCTTCCAAAAAGCAATACCCCTACGACAGACGAAGAGTACCATCAGCCCTACAAAATCGCGTGCGGAGTCTACATGGCGGAGCGTTCCGGCGACGATGTTGTGCGCTACGCACGCCGATTTATCGTCTACGCAAACGACACTGAGATACTTCCCACTCTCAAGCGGGTAGCGCGGACTCTCCTCCTGCTACACGCCCTAGAAAAAGACCGCCTACGGAAAGACCATCCGCGCAGTAGCGAAACTGTTGAGGTCTGGATGTCGCGGCAGTCGGGCGGATTAGGCGCGGAGGCGGCGGGTAGGCAACTCCGCAATCAAATCTACCTCTTCAATATCTACGCGGAACGCGCTCCCGCCGAATGGCTTCGTGAAGTGGCGCACGAGTACGGGCACTTTATTCTGCCCGGTTTTGCAGGCTACACCGAACCCGAAGAGTGGGGCAATGGAGTTCTGGGCGAACGGCTCTTCCTTCTGTGGATAGCGCAAGAGGTCAAGGCGGGGCGCATACCCCCCGATAAAATCCCCTTTGTAACCCCCGAACAGTTTGACGAACACCTCGCGAAGCGAATCGCTCCCCAACTCAAACGCCTTGCGGGAGAGGGGATAATCCTCTCCGCGCTCAACCAGCGTAACGCAGAGGGTATGAACACTCTCACCGCCGCCGCGCTCTATATCGAGAGCGTCTACCAGAGTAAGGGTTTGCGCGACGCATTCGCCTACACCGAATCGTCGGATGGCTCTATCTTCTACAAAGGCGGCGACCTCTATCGCGGTCTCTTACGTTCGTTGGAGAGTTCCAATCGCATCACGCTTCAGTTTCCGCTCTTGCAGTGGGAGGGGATGGTGCAGGGCGCTATGGTCTACCTCCCGCGCGGCGACTTTCAGGTGACGGCGGAGGCGGGAATCAAAAAGTGGGAAGTGGTCGGTTCGGAGGAGGGGAATCTATCTCAGAAAGCGAATCAACTCCATGTCGGCAAGGCAGGCTGGCGCAAACTCAAGTTTTTTCTCGAAAATGAGAAGGTCAAACCCCTACGCCTCACGCTGACTCGCGCTGGAAACGAGGTCAACTAGAGTGTCGCTGACGCTTCCTCGCACTCCCTCCCCCTTCTATGAGATAGAGGCTCCCGTCATCTACCATGAGCGTACTGTCGGCGCGGAGTATGAGATAGTGTTTCACGCTCCCGCCATAGCGGAATCGGCGAGAGCGGGGCAGTTCGTGGAGGTTCTTTTTGGTGAAGGCTACGCCCCCCTCGTCCGCAGACCGTTCAGTATTTTTCGGGCGAACCGCGACGCGGGAACCTGTAGCATCCTCTACGTAGCGCGAGGCTCTTTTACAAGCGCGTTGGCGCGAAAGCGGGTAGGAGATGGGCTGTCTGTAGTGGGTCCTCTCGGAAATCGCTTTCAGTGGGAGCTACGCAGGGGCAGACAGCCCGTACTAATAGCGGGAGGCATCGGCGCTCCCCCTATCACTTTTTTAGCGCGGGAGATATGCGAAGGCGAGTCGTCTCTGAAATATCGCCCCGTCGTTATCAACGCCGCAAAGACTCGCGACCTCCTCGTGGGGCAGGTAGAGTTTGGCGCGTTGGAGGTCAGCCTCCACGTCGTTACAGAGGACGGTTCGCACGGGCGGCAGGGACGCGCTACTGAACTCTTGCGTGAAATCGTTCACAACTCTACCGCTCCACTGGCGCTCTACGCCTGTGGACCCATGCCTCTCCTGAAAGCCATTAGCGACATCGCACAGGAGTTCGCTCTACCCTGTCAGGTCTCCGTTGAGACTCCTATGCCGTGTGGTATCGGAGTCTGCAATAGTTGCGCTATCGCCGTTTACGACCTCCCCGCGCAAAAGACGCGCATGGTGCGCGCCTGTTGGGAGGGACCCGTTTTTGAAGCCTCTAATCTCGTATGGGAAGGATATTAAACGCCATGACTGAAGAACCTGAGAACCCCTCCGCCCCTGCTATAGACCCTGCGCTCGACCCGCAACTCGACCATCTCTCTCGCCGCACACTGCTGGGGCGCGTAAGCGCGGGAGCCGTCGCCGTAGCGGTAATAACTCCTGCGCTCGCGCAAACGCCCAAGAAAGCCCTTGAAGACCCCGACCTTGTGAAGAGCGAAATCACCTTTACCTCGAACGGAGCGGATGGCAAGCCTACCGAAATCAAGGGCTTGCTGGTAATGCCGAAACATCCTCGCAAAGCGGGAACTGTTATCGTCGTCCATGAGATATTCGGGCTGTCGGAGCATATCAAGGATGTGGCGTGTCGCTTCGCTCAGGCGGGCTTTATCGCGTTCGCGCCCGACCTGTTTACCCGCGAGGGCGAAGTTCCGCCGCTCTCTGGCGGCTTCGGTCCCCTCATGCAGTTTGTGAGTAAAATCCCGGATAAGCAGATAATGGAAGACCTGAAAGCCGCGATGAAGATGTTGCGGAGCAAAAAGGAATCGAACAAAAAAGTGGGAATCGTTGGGTTCTGTTGGGGCGGGCGCGTGAGTATGCTACTGGACGGTAACGCCCCCGATTTGAACGCCGCCGTCGCCTACTACGGGCGCATTGTCGGGCAACCCTCCGATATGCAACCGCAACACCCGCTAGACCTCGCGGAGAAGATGAAAGCCCCGCTAATGGGTCATTTTGGGGGGCTGGATAGGGGTATTCCCGTCGCGGATGTGGAAAAACTCAAAGCCGCCCTCAAAGAGCATGGCAAAACCGCCGAGTTCTACGTCTACGACAAAGCGGGGCACGCCTTCAATAACGACACCCGCGAGAGTTATCAGCCAGAATCGGCGAAACTGGCTTGGGAACGCACAACAGACTGGTTCAAGAAAAACCTAAAATAGAGAGACGCTGATAAACGAGGGGCGCAGATACCTGCGCCCCTCGCACGGTTTTCAAAGACCCTCTTCACTTTGTCAAGGCGCGTAGTGCAGTCACCACGTCTTGTAACGCCGCCACTTTCTCGGAAGTAGGCTCCGTTCCCTCTGGCAGACTCTGTAATAGGTCTCGGATAGAGCATCCTGCAAGGCGAATCGCTACATCGTCCAAAACCGCTACAACGACATCCGACCTCTTCTTGAGCGGCGCATAGAAGCCTTTGGCGCTACCCATGCGCTTCTCAATAGCGAGAAGCCCTTTGTCAACCATGCGACTCAATGTGACGGCAATCGTAGAGGGCGACTGCATCTCCTGACCGCTCACGAGCCGCTCCTCATACATAGCATGGTACACCTGCACGGAGGACAGCGCCTCTCCCGCCTCCCAGATGAGACGCAAAATTTCACCCTCCAACACTCCCAAAGAGGGAACATCGTCTCCCCCAATGCCAACATACTTTCGCCGTCTCGAATTTGCCTCCAAATGAGTTCTCCTTTTTACTTTAGTTTCGCAGCGCTATTCGCCATAGGCGCGTCCCACACCTTCACGCTTCCATCTACGCAACCCGCTACGAGATGCTGACCATTCGGCGAGATTTCGAGCGCCCACACCTCCTTTTGCGCGTGCAAGGTGAGCGGTTCATGTCCCATATAAGCATCCCACACCCTGACGTTTCCATCTAGCCCGCCTGTAAAAATGCGATTGTCGTCTGGAGAGAAGGTAATGCCAATGACTTGCGAAGCGCGCCCTTTCAGAGTAAGGCGAAGTTTGCTGGAAGCGATGTCGTATACCTTCACGCTCCCGCCATGGAAGCCGATGGCGATTCGCTTTGCATCCCGCGAAAAGGCGGTTCCGTAAAATGGATTAGCGCCCTGCAATGTGAACATCTCTAGCCCGTTGGAGGCGTTGCCAACATGGAGCGTTGTCAACTCGTTGTACACATTAAACCCCGGGCGCGGCGTGTAGTATTGAAACAGAGAGCCGTCCGTACTAAAGCGTTCATGTCTTTGAGCGTCTATCATGTCTGTAAAACTGATTAGGGACCGCCCGTCTCTTGCATCCTCCAAATAATAGACGCCTTTCGCTGTAGTCGTGAGGAGGCGCGCCCCGTCCGTCGAAAAATCCAAGATGGTTGCTTGCCGCGCTTTGTTGAAGCGCGAATCGAGAAATCGCCCGTTAGCGAGAACGCGCCAGCCCCCTTGAGAGTAGGCGATGCGGCTGACTGCGCCTGTCGCTCCCGTGATATTCTCAATATCTCTCCCCGTCGCTAAATCCCATACACGGGCAAGTCTATCCTCGCCCCCCGTAGCCGCTCCACCGGCTCCACATCCCCTCAGTAGCCGGATAACCCGCGAAACCCGTCCCCAGCCCCGTCCGTAGCCCTACGCCGCGCTTTGCGTAGCCGAACCTCGCCCAAGCCTCCCAACCTGAAAGTAATATGCCCCAACCCCTTGACAAATACACCAATAGAACTGTACCAACTCCTCTCGTGATTGTCAAGCCGTATTGTAAACTGTTCGCTCTTGTGCGTAATATGGACGCGGAAGCGTGAAACCAGAACGACACTCGTTTCGTAGAGGAAGTTAGCAAATTAAATTAGGCAAGCCTAAAAAGTTGTCCGAATCGCCCTCATAAAGAGGTAACAATAGCGGGCGGCAGTTGACAAATACCTATGAGGTAGCCATAATACGAATAGTCCTGCCGCCGCGCAGGGTGTTTGCGGAGGCGTTGTCGCCTCCTGTCCAGAAGGGAGTTTCTACACTATGAGTTCGACCTTAACGAGCGAGTTAATCGCCTTTGTTGTCTATTTCCTGTACGCGAGTTTCTTTGAATGGGCTTTTCACAAGTACCTTTTTCACTCGAACAAGTTCATCAAAGCGACCTTTCGCGCCCACAATAATGTACACCACCTCCGCTACAAATACTCTCCGTCCTCCTACGAGTGCCGCGAAGGACGCGCCAAAGAGCATATTGCGATGGACTGGTTCGCGCTTCCGCTCTTTGTGGGCTTCCACCTGCCGTTCCAGATTGCTATTCAGTACTTCACGGGCATTCCGAGCGTGTGGGGCGGGGTCGCCGCAGTCACGACGTACTACTTCGTCTACGAGTATTTCCACTACGCTATGCACGTTCCAAAACGTCGCGGATTCGAGAACTTCTTCTACTTTAAATTTGCGAAGGAGCATCACCGTATCCACCACAAACACTTCTTGAAGAACCTGAACGTCTTCTTCCCGCTTGCCGATTTGTGCTTGGGAACCTTCATCAGCGCGAAGGCGAGCCGTGAAGAGGATGCGCGTATTGCGGCGGAGCGTGCAACCTCTCAACCCGTGCAGAGAGAGAAGGTTGCGGCGGGATAAGCCTTTTTCCTTGACAGATGAGAGATAGTAGAGTATATTATCTTTTGTTGACGCGGGGTGGAGCAGTCCGGTAGCTCGTCGGGCTCATAACCCGAAGGTCACAGGTTCAAATCCTGTCCCCGC
>CAIJLM010000222.1 GCA_903821495.1 uncultured Chthonomonas sp.
CATCCTTCACATAACCTCACCCAACCTCTCCTTCGCAAAGGAGAGGAGTTTTAGTGGTTTGAGGTTGGGAAGTTTGGCGTGTGGTTCCAAGTCTGGGGCTTTGTGCATTTTTTTCGCGCTGTTTCGCGTATTTCGCGGTTAATTCCCCAAAGAGTGAACTCTTACGCGGACAGGGAGGGGGTAGCGTTAATTTTCCGGCGCGGCGCTGAGGTGGTACGACAAAACCGCCAACTCCTGCAAGAAGGAGACATTGCGGACGTAGACGGAGGGAGGAACGCGCAGAAGAATCGGCGCGAAGTTGAGAATAGCGGTAACGCCCGCCTCCACCAGCGCATCGGCGGCTTTCTGGGCGGCGGTTGCAGGCACGGCGAGGATGGCGATACGGGCTTCCAGAGTGGCGTTCGCCTCTTTCAGTGTGGCGATGTCCTGAATCTGCAACTCCCAGAGGGGGCGACCTATCTTGCTGGCACTGTTATCGAATACAGCGACAAGGTTGAACCGATGCTCTTTCAACCCCGGATAGCCGATGAGCGCGGAGCCGAGGTTGCCCGCGCCCACAAGTATGACGCGCTGTTCGCGGTCAATTTTCAGAATATGGGCGATTCGGCTCTGAAGGTCTATCACGTTGTAGCCTACGCCCGGCTTGCCGAACTCCCCAAAATAGGAGAGGTCTTTGCGAAACTGAGCGGCGTTGATACCCGTCTGTCTTTCAACCTCTGCGGAGGAGATGGTCTCGATGTGCGACTGCTCAAGGTCTATCAGGTAGCGGAGATAGGTCGCTAGTCGTTCCAAAGTGGGTACGGGGACTTTGCCATTATGGGAGTTATACAATGTTGCCGCCTTCTGTACGAAACTCGCGTGAATGAAAATACAGCGCCCAATAGCGTTTAGTATATTCTATACGTGGTAGGGGATGTCAAGAGTTTGTGAAATAGGGTGCAGATTTCAAATTCTCACCCCAAAACACGGTGAATACACCGCGTTTTCCGAAGGAAAGCAGGGATAATTAGAGGATTGAACGCGCAATCGTTTCATATATTGACGGCAGGTGCGCTCGTAACCCTGCAAAATGTCGTTCTAACCCCTGACCTCACGCTCGACGAGGCGCGTCTTGAGGGCGCGAACTGGAGCGTCGACTACGAGGGCGAAACGAACTTGAAGGCGGATATGGGAGAGACGAAGTTTCGCGTGGTCGTCTCTGAGCCGAACGTCAACCGCGCCCTCACAGCGCATCTCTCCGCAAACTTTCCCCTAAAGAACGTCGCTCTCTCTCTCTTCTCGGAGAGAGTGAAGATAAGCGGAAACTTCGTAAAAGGGTTTCTCAGCCTTCCGGTAGCGGTGGAGGCGGTCATTAAGGTGCGTAACGGCGTGGATATCTACTTCGATTTGACGGACGTAAAGGCGGGGGTCGGTCTGCCGCCAGCGGTGGTAGAGGTAGTGCAGGGGCAGATGAACGCGGAACTGCGCGGAGTTATCACCCGACAACTGCAAGAGAGTCCCTTCCCGCTCTACATTGACGAGATACGCACGGAGCCGGGTAGGCTTATCGCGCAGGGTAAGGTTCGCTTGCGCTTTCCGTTCGCTTCATCCTAATAGAACCGCGAAAAATCGCGAAATGCAGTGCAAAATTCGCGCCACTGGATTCCCTCTCCGCGTCGGGGAGGGCTAGGGAGGGGTTCATTCGTGTCGTTTCTCAATCCCGCAATGCTGGGCGCGTTAGCCCTAGTAGGCATCCCCGTACTCATTCACCTGCTTCGCAAGAAGCGGGTGGTGGTCGTGCGTTGGGCGGCGATGGAGTTTTTGCGCCTCTCGCAAGAGCGCCAGAAGCGGCGGCTTCGCGTAGAGGAGTTGATACTTCTGCTGTTGCGTTGCCTCATTGTGTTGAGCGTGGTCATGGCGTTTGCGCGTCCCGTGTTGCGCTCGCTCGGCTTCCCGATACCGGGAGTCAATGCGCGGGTCTACGCGGTGATAGTAGTGGACAACTCGTTCAGCATGGGGCTGAAAGGCGCTGACGGCAAAACCTCCCTCCAACGCGCCCAAACCGCCGCGCAGGAGATATTCACGAAGGTTCTCAAGCCCGGCGACGCGGTTTCGCTCGTCTTCCTCTCGAACAAGCCCGAAGAGGCGATAGGCGCGGCGAGTTACGACCTCGGCGCGGCGCTAAAGCGGGTTCAGTCCGCAAAAGTAGGCTCTCGCGCTACCGACTACCTTGAGACCGCGAAGACCGTTAGCAGACTCCTCAAAGCCTCCAAAATTCCCGCGAAAGAGGTCTACTGGCTCTCTGATGACCAAGCGGGCGCGTGGGAGACTAGCAGGCGCGATTCGGCGAAGTCGTTCTGGAAGGAGTTCGGAACTCTAGCGCGGCTGACGTGGGTCTCTGTTGGCGCGGAGGCGAAAGAGCGCAATAACCTCGCGGTAGAGCAACCCATACTCGCCAATCAACTGGTAACTCCGCAACTCTCCGCCCGCCTTGAGGCGCAGATAGATAACTACTCGGATAAGTCGTACAACGCCCTGCTTGTCAATCTCATTGTGGAGGGCAAGAGGGTAGGAACCACGCAGGTCAACCTGCCGCCCAACGGCTCCGCGACAGCGCGATTCCTCTATCGCTTCGCGCAACCGCGCACCTACACAGGCAAAATCGAACTTCAAAACGCCGATGATATAGACCGCCTAACCGCCGACAACAGCGCTCCCTTCGCGGTTCCCGTTCGCGAACAACTCAAGGTTCTGGTGATTGACCCTCATCCTAGCCCAGACCCCGCGCATAACGAATCGTTCTACCTTATAACCGCGATGGCTCCCTCCGCCGAATCGGAGAGTATCGCGCCCACGCTTCGCACAGAAGATTCTCTCGTCGGAGTCGCCCTCCGAGACTACGCCGCCATCGTCTACACCAACCCGTCGCGTATCTCCGAAAGCGACTCCGCCCTACTCGCGGAGTATGTGAAAGCGGGGGGCGGTCTGCTCCTGTTTCCGTCGTCCGCCTCCTCTCCTAACGCTCTGAACGCCTCTCTAGCGTCGGGCGGGCTACTCCCTGCGGCTATGGGAACGCGCAAGTCCCTCAGCGATACGGAAGCGGTCTCGCTAAACCCGGCAAGTATCAATAGCCTTATACTCGCGCCCTTCAAAGACACCGCGACGATGGATATTGGCGGGGCGCGATTCACCGCCTACTTCCCGCTAGAACTCTCAGCGGAAGCCGATATGAACGCGATTCAGGTTCTGATGAAGATGAGTAACGGAGACCCCGCTTTTGTGGAGCGGAGGGTAGGGCAGGGGCGCGTCATTCTATCGGCGATAAGCGCGGGCGCGGATGGTAGCCAACTGCCCCTCCGCTCTAGTTACGTCCCGCTTATCTATCAACTGACCTCGTATCTGGGGATGGGCGCGAGTTCTCAGCGTAACCTGAAGCAGGACGAAACGCTCACGCTGAAACTTCCTGTCGCCGATTCCGGCAAGCCTGTGCAGATAACCCTCCCAGATGGAACCGTCACCTCTCAAAACAGCGTTCTGGACGCGCAGGGGGTCGCCTTTCAGTTCAAAAATACGGGGCAGGCGGGTATCTACGGAGTGCAGGTTCAGAACGGCAAGACGAAGGACGGCTTCGCGGTGGGGCTGCCGCCGCAGGAATCGAATCTCGCCTACGCAGAACCCGCCCAAACCGCGACTCAGGCGGGAGTTCCAGCGAATAACCTGAACGTCATCACAAACTCCGCCCGTATCGCCGCCTCCGTACAGCGTTCGCGCTTCGGCGTGGAGTTGTGGCGACCTCTGCTCTGGCTCATCTTGCCGCTTATGCTACTAGAGAGCTTTCTCGCTCAGCGATTCGGACGGCGGAGTTAAGGGGGAAGGGCGAATGCAACCCCTCTCCAACCTCTCCCCGAAACG
>CAIJLM010000223.1 GCA_903821495.1 uncultured Chthonomonas sp.
GATTTAGAGGGGGTGGCTGGGGCAGAGCGATAAACCTTCTGTCATATGTCCACCCCTGAACCCGAAATGGGATAGAGGAGGCAGAAAATTAACTTTGAAGATATTATCGAACTTATGGAACCAAATGCGCGTTTTTCGCCTTATAGTAGCGTCGTACGATTTTGAGGAGCGAGGAGAACCCTAATGAAGCGTATTGAGAAGAAGCATCCGCTTGCGATTCGGTGGTTCCACTGGATAAACTTTCCTGTGCTGATGGTGATGATATGGAGCGGGCTACTTATCTACTGGGCGCACCCCGCGTATCGCGTAGGAGCGGGCGGTTTCACGCTGGTCAATCTATTCCCATCTTACCTATTCGAGTTGCTACACCTCGAATCGCGACTGGCGGAGGGTATCGCGTGGCACTTTCTGTTTATGTGGTTCTTTATTATCAACGGGATACTCTACGTCCTCTACACCGCGATTTCGGGCGAGTGGCGTTATCTGCTTCCCAATCGAAACTCGTTTCGCGAAGCGTTTGACGTAGTGCTTCACGACCTGCGCCTGAGCGACAAGCCCCTGCCTCGCAAGAAGTTTAATGGAGCGCAACAGTTCGCCTATACGAGTATTATCCTGATGGGCGCGGGTTCTATGATTACGGGGCTAGGGATTTACAAGCCGACGCAGTTCTCCTTCATTACGCAGTTGGTAGGCGGCTACACTATCGCTCGCTTCCTTCACTTCTGGCTCACAATGGGCTACTGCGCGTTCTTTCTAGTGCATATCGTGCAGGTGATACGCGCTGGATGGAACAACTTTAGGGCGATGATTACAGGCTACGAAATTGTGGAAGACCCGCAGGAGACTCCTGTAGGTCAGGAAGGAGCGACCACGCCATGAGTGAAAAGACACCGCTTTCGCCAGAAGCCCAGATGCGTAGGATGTCTCGCCGTAGTTTCCTCTGGGCGGGAGGCGCGATAGTTAGCGTGATTGGCGCTCGGCAGTGGCTTGCGACCCGCGCAGATGCGGACGGCATACCCTATCCCTTCCGCCGCGCGCTAAAATTCAATGAGAGGGTGGGGCGCGCGGTGTATCGTCCGTCGGCTCTCGCGCCGACATTCCCCGCGAAATTTGCGGGCGAACCGCGCCCTAATGGCGATATTGGGCTAGGATCAGAGTTCAACGTGGACGAGTGGGCGTTGAGCGTGGAGCGATTCAATGGAGATAGGGAGCCTCTCTCCGTGAACCTTGCAGACATAAAGAGTCTGCCTCGAACCGAAATGACGACGGAAATCAAGTGTATCGAAGGGTGGAGCCAAGTAGTGACGTGGGCGGGGGCGCGGTTAGTGGATTTTATGGCGAAGTATCCGCCTGATACCAAGAGTTCCTATAAGGCGGACATCGCCCAGCGCCCTAATGATTTACCGGACTACGTGGGAATGGCGACTCCCGATGGGTTGTACTATGTGGGGCTGGACAGAGAGAGTTGTCTGCATATGCAAACCCTACTCTGCTACGAGATGAATGGTCAGCCATTAACCGAAGAGCATGGCGCGCCTTTGCGCTTAGTTATTCCGGTGAAGTATGGTATAAAGAATATAAAGCGTATTGGCGTGATTCGCTATACGGAACAACGCCCCGCCGACTACTGGGCGGAGGCGGGATACGACTGGTACGCGGGTCTCTAAAATTTTGGAGGAGTTAATCCAAACTCAACGCTCTTCCAAACGACGGTGGCGGCGCGCCACACTACAACAACGAGGAGAATTCTCATGGTGAAGCGTGTTTTTGCATTTGCAAGCGTTATGGTTGTCACGGCGACACTGGTCGTCCCCGCCTTCGCGCAGGATGCAAAGAAGCGGCTCCTAAAATGGAGCATAAGATGGGCGGTAAGATGGCGGGCGGCAAGATGGCTGGACACGGCATGATGATGGGTGGCAAGATGAAGGGACATGGCATGATGGGCGGTAAGATGAAGGGACATGGCATGATGGGTGGCAAGATGGCTCCCAAGAAGGACGGTATGAAGAAAGACGGCGGGAAGATGTAGGCTTTTCGCCTACTGTTTCGCGGGTTGGTTTTAAGCGAAGGGGTGGTAGGTGGAGCGGTGCAGAGCCTCTCCCTCTCCGCCCCTTGAGTGATTTTCCGGGCGGAGAGGGAGGAGAGCAGTCGAAATGAAGAGGTCTATCTATCTGAGTTTGGCGTTGGGCGCGCGCCTAATGGCTTCCGCGCCTCTCCATGCCCAACAGCAGGGCGACCCGCTCTGGGTGAAACGCCTTGCAGAGGCGCGGACGCTTGCGAAGAGAGAGGGGTTTCCGCTCTCCATAGCCGAACTGCCAAAGCGCAACGCGCCGGACGCGGACAACGCTGCGACCTATATTCGTCGCCTCAGTGAGATTGAAGAGCGAAAACCTCTCTCCAAAGAGGATAGAAAACTCATACATGAGGACTTGCAAGGGACTCATCCGCCTAGCCCTGAACAGGCGAAACGCGCAAAAGCCCTCTTCGCGAATCGGCAGGACATCCTCGGCAATATCGAGAAGGCGGTTGCGTGTTCGTACTTCTCCGCGCCCATGCCTCTGGTAAAAGGCTCCTCTTTGCCAGACTTAGACCCCCCATACCCTCTATACAGTGGAATGCGCTCCGCCTTGCGCTGGATAAACGCGAAAACAACCACGCTTCTTGCAGATGGACAGTACAAGGAGGCGGTAGAGAGCCAGGCGAAAGCGCTCCACCTTGCGAAAATTACCAGGCAGGCTCCCTTACTATCAGGACTTATATCGGGGATGCTCCTCGACAAAATGGCGGTATCTGGGGTGAAGAAAATCTTACTTGTTGCGGGAGGCAAGCCGGAGATAGCGCAGAAGATAGCGGAGGCGGTAGAGCGAGAGGGTGGTTCGCCCTCGTTTGATACGGCGCTTCGCTCTGAGTTGGCGATGCGAATGACCGTTGTGGATGCGATGGGCAAGAAGGCGGCGCATCAACTCAATGCGACTGCGTTTGTTCCGACGGATATTCAGAAAGAGATGAAGCGGTACGGCTATCCCGACGACCCGAAACAGGCTTTAGAGCGTTATGTCAATGCGAATGAGACGAATCTCATCCTGAAATATATCGAACTCAAGGGCATTATGGCTTCTCCGTACTACCAGAAACTATCTCACGGTTTTCCTCCGCAAAAGGAGATAGACAGACTTTCTGAGGAGCCAGATACGGGGTTTGCCTATAGCGCCCTATCTGCGTATGTCTTCTGGCGTCACTTCAAAGCGCCAAACGAGGCGGACAAAGCGGCTTTGCTAATGGGAGCGCAGGTTCTCGCATGGAAGGTTAAGCATGGCAGGCTCCCCGTTACTTTGCAGGAGGTAAAGCCCAGTGTTTCGCTCGACCCCTTCGACGGCAAACCCCTGCGCTATCGGAGAGAGGGCGCGGGCTTTGTTATCTACAGTGTAGGCGAGAGTTTGAAGTATGACGGAGGCGACCGAGCCAAACGGCGGGAAAGCCTATTCCGCTACCCAGCACCCAAAAAATAACCCGCGCAACCTCTCCTAGCCCTCAACCCCTGCCCCTTCTCCCAATTCTGGGAGAAGGGGTGAATGTACGGATGGCGGTTTGATATTGGAAAGTTTAGCGCGTTGTTCTAGGGCGGGTTGCAGTGTGCATTTTTTCGCGCTTTTTTGCGGTTTTCGCG
Organism: uncultured Chthonomonas sp.; assembly: GCA_903821495.1. GTDB lineage: Bacteria > Armatimonadota > Chthonomonadetes > Chthonomonadales > Chthonomonadaceae > CAIJLM01. Next base: position 3,668 of record CAIJLM010000223.1, read on the forward strand.
GTTAATTCCCAAAAGAGCGCCTCTGAATCACCCCTTTAACGAGGTTGCATGAACCTAGAGAATGGGGTAGAATCACGCAAACAACCCCCTTACTTTAGAACGAGGTTTAACGTCGCTATGCACAAAATAGAATTGCCACGCCGTAACTTTATCGGGCTTGGGCTGGGTAGCGCCCTGCAAGCGATGTTCCCTGAATACGCCTTCGCCGCAGAACGCGCTGCACTGAGTGGACGTGCAAAGCGGGTCATCGTAATTTTCGAGCAGGGGGGCGTCTCCCATACGGACACATGGGATCCAAAACCCGACGCGCCCCTCGAACACCGTAGCCCTTTCAAAACCATAGCGACGGGGGTAGACGGTTTCTATGTGACGGAACTCTTGACAGAAACGGCGCGTCTAGCGAAACATCTGACGGTGGTGCGGTGCATGACGCAACCCACGCCCGGTATTGGAAACTCGCACCCTAAAGGTTCGCAGTATGTCTACTCTGGAGAGTCTCCCGATGGTCCTGTAGAGATGCCGGATATCGGCTCCGTCGTTGCAGATAGGTTAGGCTCCTCCACTCCGTATCTTCCTGCCAATATCCTTCTGCCCGGAACCGATGAGCAGGCGGACACTTCACGCATTGGTTTTCTTCCTCCGGCATTCTCCACCTTCAAGACGGGAGGAAGCCCCGCAAATCCGACATGGCGCGTTGCGAATCTTGGGCTACTAATGGGAATTGATGAGAAGCGATTCCTAAACCGCCGCGACCTTTTGAGTAGCTTAGATGTTGGGTTTAGCCACGCCGGACAGCCAAAAGATGTGGAGGCGATGCGCGCTCTGATGAATCAAGCGACGGATATGCTTACGAACCCCAAAACGCGCAGGGCGTTCGACCTTTCCGCCGAGCCATCCTCCGTTCGAGAGAGGTATGGTATGGGGCATCGCGGACAGTGCTATCTTTTGGGAAGAAAACTTATCGAGTCGGGAGTTCGATACGTGACTGTGGATGTGCGCGAACCTGAGAACTCCTTTCGAGATGGCAAGCAGGTCAGCTATCCGGGGGGAGGTAACATGAACTGGGACCATCACGACGCTATCTATTCGACAAGCCACACGAATATACCGAACGGCGGCGCGGGCGCGGGGCGTTATGGCATTGGGACGTGGCCCATGATGGGGTCTCTGGATAGGGCTTTCTCGGCTCTCATTGAAGACCTTAGCCGCTCTGGACTGCTTGAGGATACGCTGGTCTGTCTCGTTAGCGAATTTGGGCGCACGCCGCGCATCAACGAAAGACAGGGGAGAGACCACTGGACGCACGCCTTTAGCTACATCTTTGCGGGCGCGGGAGTTCCGGGCGGGCAGGTCGTGGGTAGCACAGACCGCGATGGAGGCTACATCACTAGCTCTATGGCGTACACATTAGAAGACTATGCGGCGACTATCTATGAGAAACTAGGCATAGACCGCTCCAAGCCGCTCCATACGCCCACGAATCGCCCCATCTTTCTGGCGGCTAAGGGCAAGCCTATCCCGGAACTGTTTTAGCCTAAGCCAACGTCTACTCTCGCCGTTTTGTAGGAGATTCGGAACTCATGTCCTGTCTTAAAACTACTGTTGGTATTATCGCAGCGCTACTAGCCGTCCGCGCTAACGCCACGCCGAACACGCCCTTTGCGCTGAAAAATGTGACGAGCCTTGAAGTCTCTCCTAAGCGGATAGGGCTGGAGGGGCGGCGGGACGCTCAACAGATTGTGGTGACTGGCATGGTGAACGGAGAGCCTCGCGACCTGACCGACAAAGCCCAGTTTGAGACGACAAAGCAGGGAGTAGTCCGCATTCAGAACGGGCGCGTAGAGGCGCTTCAAGACGGTAAGGGCGATATTGTGATTCGTGTAGGGGGACTCGTTGCGCGTCTGCCGTTCACCGCGTCGTACTACAGTAAGCGGTATCCAGTCTCCTTCGAGACGGAGACTCTCGCCATACTCACAAAGCAGGGCTGTTCCACAGGCTCATGTCACGGCTCCCCGCATGGAAAGGGAGGCTTCTCCCTCTCGCTCTTCGGGTACGACCCCCGCATTGACCGTGTTTCTCTCACCCGCGACGGCTACAATCGGCGTATCAACGCCATTGAGCCTCTCGAAAGCCTGATGATTAAGAAACCGCTTCTCGCCGTGCCGCACGTTGGAGGCAAGCGACTGCGAAAGTCCGATGTCGGCTTTAGAGTTTTGAGAGACTGGATAGCGGAGGGCGCTTCAACGGAGATTTCCACGCTCCACTGCGAGAGTATCGCGCTTACGCCCTCTACCAGTCGGGTTCTGGAAGGGGAGTTCAAAACCCAACAGTTGCGGGTTACAGCGCAGTTTTCGGATGGGAAAGCGCGAGATATAACTCCCATCGCCACCTACACAACCTCTCACCCCGCCGTTGCGGAGGTCACGCCCGACGGTAAAATTATCGCGAAAGAGCGCGGGCAGACGGCTATCAGCGTTCGCTATCTCGACAAGTTCGAGTCGCTCTATATCACCGTCGTTGAACCTGTCAAAGGCTTTGTATGGAGACCCGTTATTGAAAACAGCGCGATAGATAAAAAGGTCAACCAGAAACTCCGCCAACTGAAGTACCTCCCTGCGGAGGTTTGCGGCGACTCCGAGTTTTTGCGTCGCCTATCGCTTGACCTCACGGGACTCCTGCCGACAGCGGAGACGACCCTTCGCTTCTTGAAAGACACATCCCCTAACAAACGCGCTAAAGAGATAGACTCGCTTCTTGAGAGCGAGGAGTATGCGCGTTTCTGGGCGTTGAAGCGGGCTGACCTTATGCGGGTGTCGCCGCGCCAACTGACCGAAGCGCGGGCGAGCCGCTTCTCGGCATGGCTCGTAGACTCCGTGCGTAAGAATATGCCTTACGACCAGTTTGCACACGCGATACTGACCGCGCAAGGAGCGGAGGCGCAAGCGCCCTCCGCCAACTACTTCTTGGGTATTCGCACGCCAGAAGAGCGCACGGAGATGACGGCGCAGATATTCATGGGAACTCGCGTGGAGTGTACGAAGTGCCACAACCATCCCTTTGAAAACTGGACAATGCGCGACTACTACCGTATCGCCGCCGTCTTCGCACGAACCAAGGCGGGAGACGGCAGGGTGACTTTGGCGAGCGTCGGCGAGGTTCTACACCCCACGACAGGAGAGAAGATGTCGCCTTATGGTAGCCCGTTGTCCTCCCCTGAACCGGTAGATAGGCGCGAAGGATTCGCCCATTGGCTCACCGCTCCCGCCAACCCGCTCTTTGCGCGGGTAGAGGTCAACCGCATCTGGGCAGACCTTTTAGGAAGGGGAATCGTAGAGCCTATAGACGACTTCCGCTCCTCCAATCCGCCCTCAAACGCCCCGCTACTCGACTATCTCGCGCAGGAGTTTGTAACAAGCGGCTACAATCGCAAGCATACCATTCGCCTTATCTGCAACAGCCAAACCTACCAGCGCTCCACACAGTCCAACGCCTTCAATGTGCAGGATAACACTCTCTTCTCGCACGCGAAGCCGCGTCTCCTCACCGCAGAGCAACTCAAGGACGCTATCGGCATGGCGACGCATACTCTGCCTTCTCCTACTCTTTCGCCTCAGAGAGTTGAGGAGGCGAAAGCCGAACTGACCGCGCATCATAACGCGCTGGATAGACTGCTACCCCTCTGGTTGGCGCAAGCGGAAGAGGCGGCGCAACGCTTGCCAATTCGTCAGGGCGCGTGGCGAATACGCCAAGCCTCGCCCGTTAGCGACCCTCAACGCGCCTTGAAGGAAGCCGGCGTCGCTAACCTTCCCGCGCTAGACGCTACGTCTCTCTGGATTCGCCGCCCCGACTACTTAGAGCAGACGCAAAACACCCTGCCCTCCGCCGAATCCTCCTCGAATGAGGGACATAGCCTTACGACTATGGCGCGGCGTATCTTCTCAGATAGACCGCGCTCTATCAAAATCCGCTGGTCTGCGGAGTTGGCGCGTCTCTGGCTCAATGGCGCTCCGCTCAGTTCCGACCCCATACAGGGAGAGCGTGAGATAGCGCTACCTCTGCGTGGGGGAGAGAATACCCTCCACGTTTTGGTTGCAACGCCCCCGGATAGACCCGCGTTCCAGTACAGCCTAAAACCTCCCTTTAACAGTACTATGGTAGGCGCTGACAAAGAGCGTCCACTGACCGCCGCTATCGTGGAGGCGCTTATGGTTCCCGTCTCTTCGCGAACTTCGGAGCAGGCGCAAGAACTCCGCGAATTCTATCAGGCGGACGGCGAATCGAACGCGATACGCCAAAGAGTAGCCTCGTTGGAGGCGCGTATGGACTATGCCACCCAACGCCCCTACCCGGAACTCTCCAGTTTTACCGCCACATTCGGGCAACCTCAGCGCGACACGGCTTGCACCTGCGAACGAAGAGGCGCGCCGACGCTTCTACAGGCGTTGGAACTGCTGAACGGGCAGACGGCGTATCAGAGGGCGCAAGAGGGCGTTGGCTACTACTCCAAGCGCGATAATAGCGCTCTGATAGAGGAACTCTACCTCGCCGCGTTCTGCCGCTATCCCGTTATGAAAGAGCGCGTCGCCGCGCTCAAATTCCTCTCGGAACGCTCGAATAACCGCGAACAAGCCGTTATGGACCTCCTTTGGGCGGTCATCAACACGCAAGAGTTTCTATTTCAGCATTAAGGCGGGGGCTTTATCAATGCGACCACTCTCTTCTCTCAAACTCTTACTTTTTGTGATAGCCTTCTCATTTGGGGGCGCTACCGCGAAGTCCGCCCGCGCTGAAGTCAAGTTTTCGCGGGATATTGCGCCTATTTTGATTAGGCGGTGTATAGGCTGTCATGGAGAACGCGCCAATCTGGGCGGCTATCGCGTCCAAACCTTCCAAAACCTGCTCCGTAAAGGCGGCTCTGGGGCTACGCCTATCGTGGCGGGGAAGCCTGACTCCTCTCGTCTCTATCAACTCATTGCGTCGCCAACCGTTGCTTTGAGAATGCCAAAAAGCGACGACGCTCTCTCCAAAGAGCAGATAGGACTGATACGGCGCTGGATAGTTGAGGGCGCAAAGTTCGACAGAGAGAACCCTTCCGCCTCTCTTACCAGCCTAATGGGGGCGCGTAATCACCCCATAGCCCCCCTCGCGTATCCCAAGCCTGTGCCTGTATTGGCTCTCGCCTTCGCTCCCGACGGCGCAACCTTCGCGGCGGGAGGTTATAACGAGGCTCTACTCTACGAAACCAGAACGGGCAGGCTTCTCAAACGACTCGGAGGGCTTCCGCAACGTATTCAGTCGCTGACCTATACTGCCGACGGCAAGAGGTTACTGGTGGCGGGAGGAACTCCGGGCGAGTATGGCGAGGTGGCGTTGGCGGATGTGGCGAGTGGCAAGAGAGTTCGAGTATTCGACACCTTTCCGGACATCGCGATATCGGCGGCGCTAAACGCGGAGGGAACCCTAATAGCGGCGGGAAGCGCCGACTCAAGCGTTCGCCTCTACGACATTAATTCTGGGAAAAGCCTCTGGACGAGTGGCGTTCACTCTGGTTGGGTGACGGGCGTTAGTTTTAGCGGGGATAGGCGTTTTGTACTGAGCGCAAGCAAAGACATGACCGTCAAGGTTCACGATATTGCGACGGGAGCGCTCTTCACGACCTATCAGGGACATAATAGGCAGATTGGAACCTATAGCGGTCAGAGCGCGGTCTACGCTGTTCGCTCTCTAAACAACTCGCCGGATGCCTGTAGCGCGGGGGGCGGAAAGTGGATTCAGATTTGGAATCCTGTGAAAACACAGGCGGAATCGGGGGACGCAGGGGATATGGAGGAGCGTTTCGCCAAGCAAGGACACGCTCGCTACATTCTGCACGGATTCACACAGGAGATTTTTGCGCTGATTGTGGAGGACGGGCGGATATTTGCAGGCTCAGGAGATGGGACGATTAAGCAGTTCGACCTCGTGAGCGGCGCTGAAACGCGCCTTTTTACCGGACACACGGATTGGGTCTACTCTCTCGCCTATAACGCTACCACGCATCGGCTTCTCTCCGGCGCGTATAGTGGCGAAATGCGTCTTTGGGATACGCAGTCTGGTCAACATTTAGCCACGTTTTGGGCGCAACCACAGGCTCAAGTAGCGAAAAGCGAGCGTTAGGCGAAGCGCGGAGTCAGGCGGTTGAAAACCTGCCTCCGCGTTTTGCCGATAGATACGCCACAGAGAACAGAGCGTTAGCGGGAAAGGGGACTAGAGTCTCCACCCCTTGCGATACGCCGGTTTGATGTAGGCGTTAGCCGCTTTATTGTTGGTAAAGCGCATAGCGTGGTCGTCCCAAAGAAGCGTTTCACCCGGAAAGCGGATGGCGATAGCGCCCAATAACGCTACTTGAGTCAGCCGACCTCCATACCCGAAATTCGACCCCGCTTCCCGCCCCGTTCGTATCGCTTCGAGCCAATCCCAGTGATGTCCCTTGACACGGGGGATTGTCTCTGCGGGCGTGTTGGAGCCAGAGTACCGCTCTAGTAGTTTGTCGGGAACGAGCCGACAACCGCCAGCCCCATGAGAGCCGTGAACAATCATCCCCTTGTCTCCGATGAGGATAGCGCCTGTGCCGGGAACGCGCGCGTCTTCCGGGAATCCTTCGGGAGTCGGAATTGGGTTACTGCCATCATGCCATACCAGTTTAACGGGACCACGCTCCTTTTTCGCTGGAAACTCGAAAGTGATTTTCGTGCCGGAAGGGTATGTAAGCCCCTGTTTGGCGGGGTCATAGTCGGTTGTTTCCGCCAGAATAGAGGTGGGCGCACCCAAGTCTAGCGCCCAGAACGAAGGGTCTATCACATGGCAAAACCAGTCGCCGATGGTTCCGGTTCCGTAGCGGAGCCAGCCTCGCCAGTTCCAGTGAACCCAGAATGGCGTGTAGGCTTGGAACTGCGCTGGACCGAGCCAGAGGTCGTAGTCAAGTTCAGGCGGCGTGTCGTAGTGTTGGTCTACCTTGTCTAGGTTACGGGTCTGGTTGTATACCTCTCTAAAGTCGCCGCTACCCGCATGAATGGTGTGTACCTGCCCGACAGCGCCCGCCCAGACCCACTCGCAGAGGCGGCGAATGGTGGGGAACGAGTGTCCCTGATTTCCGAGTTGAGTGACTACCTTGTATTTTCGCGCCGCCGCCATGAGCGCCCGCGCTTCATGCACTGTGTGGGCGAGAGGTTTTTCGCAGTAGACGTGCTTGCCGCGCTTCATAGCCTCCATGGCTATCACCGCGTGCGTGTGGTCGGGCGTGCCTATCACTACTGCGTCAATCTCGTCTCCCATCTCCTCGAACATCACGCGGTAGTCTTTGAAGGGTTTGGCTTGGGGATACTTCTCGAAGGCTTTAGCGGCGTACTTGAAGTCGACATCGCAAAGCGCCACGATATTAGCGCCTTCCGCCGCCACGTTGTCTACGTCGCTTCCGCCCTGACTACCCACGCCGATACCTGCGACGTTTATCTTTTTGGGTGGAGCGAGACCTCCCGCGCCCTGCGCCTGACTCTCAGGGGCGACGTTTAGCATCGCCGCGCCTAATCCGGCGCGATAAAGAAACTCTCTTCGGTCAATACTGGCACTGTCCTTGTTGTTCATACTCTCTCCATCCCTCGCTGTATGGCTATATCCGCCTAGAGTTGTTTTGTGAAGCGGGGTATCCGCCGAACACAGGTACAGTATACCAAAACAAGCGCCGTCTCGCTCACATTTAGGGCGGGGCGTGGAGGCGAATATGCAGTTTAGGGGGACAATGCCTACGTATGATAACCGCTTTTCACGTAGGCATTGTCCGCCTGTCTTTTACGAGTGTATCCTCCACTATTTTGCCGTCTCGTACAATCACCATGCGTTTGCAAAATTGGGCGATGTCGAGTTCGTGCGTAACCATTACAATCGTTCGTCCCTCATTGGGTAGGACAACAATATCCGGTGAAAAAGTATAAAAATGAGAATGTGGGTTCGGTTTTCTCGTAAAGTTAAGTGACAAAACAAAACTTGCGAGGAACCCATGAACCCACAACCTCTATTCTGCCCCAATCCGGACTGCC
>CAIJLM010000224.1 GCA_903821495.1 uncultured Chthonomonas sp.
AAGCCCGCCGCCGTCGCCGATATGTTTTCGGAGGAGAACGCCAAGCCCGCGAACGCCGAAGAGATGGCGACCTATATTCAAATCGCCCGCGTTCTTCTGAATCTGCACGAGACGATAACAAGGAGTTAGTCGCTACTAACCTCACCCTGCCTCTCCTTCGTAAGGAGAGGAGTTCTCCTGCCGCTATTGCGTGAACAAGACCTGTTTGAAAATACGCTTAAACACTGAACTTCTGTTTTGCGAGGAGTGAAAGCAATGCAACAAGACCCCAACGATATTACGCGCCGCCTATTTTTGAGCCGAAGCGCCGCCGGAATCGGAACGCTCGCTCTTGCGTCCCTATTAGAGCCTTCCGCCTTCGCGGACGCGCCCAAGAAGGACGACCACTGGCGCGGAATCGTGCAGAAACTAGACTACAAGCCCCGCATTAAGCGCGTGATACACCTCTATATGGCGGGAGGTCCCTCCCACCTTGAGACGTTCGACTTCAAGCCGAAACTGCGCGAAATGCACGGCAAGCCTATGCCCGATTCCTTCACAAAAGGTCAGCAGATAGCGCAACTGCAAGGCTCGAAACTGGTCTGCTTCGGGGCGCAACACGACTTCATCAAGGCGGGTAAGAATGGGCAGGAGATTAGTAGTATCTTCCCGCAACTCGCCAAAGTCGCCGACGAACTCTGCATTGTTCGCTCCATGAACTCCGACCAGATAAACCACGACCCCGCGCACACGCTTCTCAATACAGGTTCGCCGTTTCCGGGTCGCCCTAGTATGGGGTCATGGCTCCTCTACGGGCTTGGCGCTGTGACGGAAGACCTGCCCGGCTATGTCGTTCTCACCTCCGCAGGGCGTGGCGGTCAGATGCAACCTATTGCGGCGCGGCAGTGGTCGGCGGGATTTATTCCGGGGCGCTTTCAGGGCGTACATCTGCGCTCTCAGGGCGAACCCGTTCTCTATCTTGACAATCCGGAGAAGGTGGAGCGCACGGAAGAGCGCCACCTGCTAGACGCGATTCGCTCTCTGAACGAAGACCGCTATCAGGCGACGCAAGACCCCGAAATCCTGACCCGCATCGCGCAGTACGAGATGGCTTTCCGTATGCAGACGAGCGTGCCGGGGCTGATGGATGTCTCCAAAGAGAGACCGGAGACCCTTGAGATGTATGGCGCGAAGCCGGGAGACGGCTCCTTCGCGTCGAACTGCCTACTTGCGCGACGGCTTGCGGAGAAGGGCGTGCGCTTCATTCAACTCTACCACCGCGATTGGGATCATCACGGCAACCTGAAACACGACATTGCGCTCAAAGGCGAAGAGGTTGACCGCGCCTGCTGGGCGCTCATCACCGACCTGAAACAGCGCGGTATGCTGGACGACACGCTCATTCTGTGGGGCGGAGAGTTCGGGCGCACCCCAATGGCGCAGGGCGACGGGCGCGACCACCACATTAAAGGCTACTCTATCTGGATGGCGGGGGGCGGCGTAAAGGGTGGAACGACCTACGGCTCGACGGACGATTTGGGCTACGCCGCCGCCGAAAACCCTTTCCATACCCACGACCTGCACGCCACCATGCTCTACCTGTTCGGCATAGAGCATACCAAACTGACCTACCGCTTTCAAGGGCGCGACTATCGCCTGACCGATGTGTTCGGCAATGTGGCGAAGGACGTGATAGCGTAGATTATCTATCCGAAAGGGGATTCATGGCTGTTGAGACGAAGATATTTGATTGCCTACAAGTCTCCATTCGGCGCAATCACCGCCTTCACTACGCGCCTCTGTTCCACATCTTCCAGCGCCTGCTGAACCGAGTCCAACCCGTAGCGGCGTGTAATCAGTTGCGACCAACCAATCTGCCTATCAAAGCGCGAAAGAACGCTCATAGCGCGGTAGACATGGCTGAAATCCGAACCCCAGCACCCCCGAATTTCGAGGTGTTTCTTGTTAATATCAAGGTGAGGATTCAGTTCCACGGCTCCGTTATCCGTGTACTGCCCTACGATAACATAGCGTCCCGCATCCCGCGTCAGGGCGCAACCCTCCACAACCGCTGAGGGGTTCCCGCTCGCCTCAATCACCACATCCGCCCCGCGTCCGCCCGTGATGTATCGCACGGCGCGAAGCCGCTCGCCCTGCGTCGTCTCAAGAACGTCCTGCGTCCAGTCCACCCCGATTTTACGCGCCATCTCTAGCCGATTCGCGGGCGCGCCTATCATGCCCACCCACCCCGCCCCGCTCAATAATGCCAACGCCGCGCAACTCAGTCCTACGGGTCCGCTACCCTGAACAAGAACTCTATCCCCCAACTGGATACGCGCCAACTCAATCGCATGAACGGCGGTAGGTAAGCCACACCCCGCCCCAATAAAAGCGTCTGGCGAGACGTTCGGGGCGAGTTTCAGTAGCTTCGTACCCGGACGCAGGTAGATATACTCCGACCAGCCGCCCCCTAACCCCGGCGACTCCTCTGCGCCAAACGTAATGCCATACACCTTCCTATGCGGACAGCGCGTGCTTGCCTTCGCGACAAGGCAATACCAGCACGCCCCGCACGTTCCATGCACATCCAAAAATGTCATCATCTCCCCTACACAAACAGGGTTTCCCTCCACATCGCGAACATCCCCCTCAATAGCGGCGACCTCCCCAAGGCTGACATGACCCGGAATCAAGGGGTATGGAACCCCCGCCAAGCGCCCGTGCCACAAATGAACGTCTGTGCCGCACACCTCGGAGGCGACAGTTTTCAGCAAAACGGCTCCCGTTTCCAACGCGGGTATCGGATAGGAGACGAGCGCAGGCGCAACAGAGGGCGCGGGCAAAACGCTTGCGCGAGAGGTGGTAAGGGGAGTGGTTAGCATAGAGTCGCTTTCGTGTTCCGCTACCTTGCAGAACAGGTTGAGGGAGAGGCGGGTGTCATGGATTGGTTTCCGAGTTAGTTAAAGTTTTGCGGCGAAAGTTCGCCAGCAGGACGACGATTTTGTCCTGTAGTTCGCGGGCGCTGACCTTAGGATGGTTGTAGTGGTTCATCAAAATCGAAAAAACCAGAGGCTCTCCATCCTGCGTAGTCACATAACCGCTTAGGCTACGCACGTTCGAGAGAGAACCCGTCTTAGCGCGGCAGTTGTTCTCCGCGTTCGTCTTTTTCATGCGGTGTTCGAGGGTTCCGTCCACTCCCGCAATGGGAAGGCTATCGTAAAAAACGCGGTAGTCCGGCGAACGGTAGAGGGCGGTCAAAATTTTCACGATGTTGCGCGGCGTAACGAGGTTTTGGCGCGACAACCCGCTCCCATCTGCGATACTCATCTGCTCTTTCGGAATGCCTAGCGACTGAAAATAGGTCAGCCCCATCTCTCTACTCGCCCCCCAACTCCCCTGCGCCCCCTGATACGCGCTTACCGCTTTGAAGAGGCACTCCGCAACGAGGTTATCGCTCGGCTTGTTCATCTTTTGCAGGATAGTATAGAGCGGCGGCGACTTAACCTCCGCGATGGGAACCCATTCGCCGCTCTCCTCATTGACGAGTGGCGCGTCCGCCTCAATCGTTACCCCCCGCTCTCTCAGCGCGTTCTCGAAAACCTCATGAGCGATGTCCGTCGGGTTCAGCGCAGTAAGCGTCTCAGCAGGGCGATTTGGGTTCGCGTCCAGCGGAAGCGCGCCGCTAACTTGAATCACGTTCACCCCGTGTTGGCGCGTAACACGCAGGCTAGGCTTCGTATTTGAATGCCCGGTCTTCGCGGTTACACTCAGCGTGAGGCGCAGAGTGGGAGGCTCTACCTGCACCTGAACCAAATCCCCTACCCCCTTGCCAGGGCGCGCAAACACGCTAACCACGTTCCCATTTACGTTCAGCGCAGAGACGGGCGCGGCGTAGTAGAACGGTTCATCATCCCAAGACCAGCCCTCGCCAAGAAGAACGTCGTCGTACCGAGTTGCATCCGTCAACACCTTACCATGTAGCCGCCGAACCCCCGCCTTGAAAACCTGCTCCGCCAAACTCTTTATATCGCTAACCTGCAACAGCGGGTCTCCCGCTCCCGCCAGCTTGAGCGTTCCATTTAAAACGCCATCGCTGTCCGGCTTGCCCTGCATCATAACTTTTGTAGAGAACATAAAATCCTTTCCAAGAGAGTTTAGCGCCAGCGCGGAGGTGAGGATTTTACTGTTGGAGGCGGGAACGAAGAGAGTGTCGGGACTACGTTCATAAAGGGGTATTTTGCTCTCTAAGGACTGAATGACTATCCCCGTCATGCCGTTATTCGTCGCGGGGTTATCGAGAATTTTGCTGATGGCGGCGCGTAGGATTGCGACGCTATCTCGCGCCTTTTGTCCCCATGCGGAAACGCCAGAGAGGAGGAGAACGTATGTTAAGAGGAGAATAGTGAGCCGTTGTTTCATTACCGCCAAAATACGCCGAAAAGGGCGCGATTTCCTGCCCTAATTTCAGCCGTTAGGAGAGTTTTTGATTATGTTGAACAGTCTTTTGCTATCATTGATTTTGAGTAGCGCGCCCGTTCCCAATATTGTCCCAATGGATTTTCTGCAAGCCCAGAAAGACGAAAAGAGGAAGGAGGAGCCTAAAAAGGCGGAAGAAGCCAAGAAAAAAGTCGAAGATGTTAAGAAGAAGGAAGACCCGCCCGCCAAGCAAACCATCACCCAT
>CAIJLM010000225.1 GCA_903821495.1 uncultured Chthonomonas sp.
TAACTCTACCTCACAAGTTGCCTGATGTCGTAACACGTAGTTTGTCTACATACTTTTACCGGAAACTAAAGAACTAGCAGGTTGGGGTTTTTAACGCTAAAAGAGCGAACTCTTACAAAATATCTGCGATATTTCTGTGTCACAGCAGGGTTTGCGCCGCGTCTCCGTGAATGTAACGAAACGCTGTCGCCACTCCCAATCTCGCCGCATCGCGTATGGAGGTCTCCCATGAATCGTCGCTTACTACTCACAATTTTTGGATGTTTCGCTCTGCTCCCGCACTCTTTCGCGCACGCGCAGGAGAAAACCTACTTGCTTCGCGCTAAATACACCGAGGGCGAATTGCGAAAGTACAAGGTTACCCTCGCTCTCAATGTTACAGCGCAAAAAAAGCAGAGGAAGTCCGAGGCGGTTGGGGTATTCAAGATAAAGATGGAAGGAACCTTCGTCGAAAAGACGGTCACTGTCAAGCCGGATAAATCCGCCGTTATCGTTACTCAGTTTCGCGATTGCAAAGTCGAGGCGTTCGGAACGACCATTACCGAATCTAGCCTTCCGGAAGCTACTTTTGAGGTTGATAGCAGAGGGAGAACGGTGCATTACAAGACGGATGACGATGCGTGGAAACTCCACTCGCCAATGCTGATATTCCTAAAGATGCTACAGGACAGAAGTCAGCCTATGATTGATGGCTTCTTGTTTCCTGAAGACCCCGTGAAACCGGGAGAAAAATGGCGCGACAAAACGTCGAATTCAGAGACCGGAGAGACAGTAAGAACCTTGTGTGAAGCCGTAAAGCTAGAGACACTAAATGGAGTGGAGACGCTAGTCGTGACGGCGAAGCAGATAAAAGACGACAAAATCGCTATGGATACGATTAAAGGAAAAGGCAAATTAACTATAGATATGCTCTACAATATCAGCCTCTCTGACGCTCAATTCGTCAAAACGCAGGCTAAGTTCTCAGGCAGGTTTTCCTTTGGACCCGGCTTCGGAGATATGGATGGTTCTATGTCTCAGTCTCTCCTATTTCTGGGTCGTATTGGAGACGATGTAGCCCCTAACGGGACAGAGCCGCAACCCAAGCCTGATAAACCCGCGGAGCCGAAGGGGAAAGAGCGAAAGTAGCGTCATAACCATAACTCAACCTGCTAGTTTTAGTGCAATAGCGTAGGAAATAAAAGTAGCAACTACTTTTATTTTAACCCCAGTCTCCGTGACAGCATGGAATGATGACCAAACTTCTCGGTTACCCGGCTGAATGTCGTCTCTATTCGCTTAAGGGCCTTCCATATCTTCGAGGTCAACTCCTCTGGGTGGGGACGAAGCGATTTCCTACGACGCAATACCTGTAAACAGACCGCCCTCTCTTCTTGTAAACGGGTCTCTAAACCATAATCGGTGTAACCCTTGTCTGCATAGAGAACGCTTTCCGCAACTGCCGAGAGGTGGTCTTGAGATATTTAGAGGAGAAACGCCCGTGAGCAAAGTTGTTATTCTTGTCACCCTAGAGCCTTCCGACCCCGACGCGCAGCCCTTCCGCGATGCGATAGCCACAGACCCTGCGCTTAACGAGCGAGTGGATTTACAGTTTGCGACGGGCGAAACAGTAGCCGAGCATATCGGAGAGGCGGAAATCGCGTGGTGCGGGAACCTCTCTCCCGCAATGATTGACCGCGCCGCTAAACTGCGCTGGATAAGTTTTTGGAGCGCGGGGATGGACGGTAAGTTCACGCCGCAACTGCTAGAGCGCAACTTTCTTATAACCAACGCAAGCGGAGTGCATGGCGCGAATATCGGGGAGCATATCATGGCGTGGATGCTGATGTTCACCCGCGATATGCACTTTCATGTCCGTTCGCAGGTGGCGGGAGAGTGGAAGCGTTCGCCCGTGATGTCCTCCGTCTCCGAACTTACGGGGCGGACGCTTGGAATTGTGGGGTATGGGCGTATTGGGGAGGGGCTGGCGGTTCGCGCCAAAGCCTTCGGTATGCGCGTCGTCGCCCTCAAGCGTAACCCGGACGCGCAGTACGACAGAAGCGTACCTGTTGACCATATCTACGCGCCCTCGGAGTTGCGCCAACTTCTTTCAGAGTCCGACCACGTTTGCATTTCGCTACCGCTCACCTCTGATACGCACCACCTATTCAACGCCGGAACGCTCTCCTATATGAAGCCTACCGCCTACCTCTACAACGTGGCGCGGGGCAAAATCGTGGACGAGCAGGCGCTGATAACGGCGTTACAGGAGGGGAGAATAGCGGGCGCGGGGCTAGATGTGTTTGAGCGGGAGCCTCTTCCCGCCGATAGTCCGCTGTGGAAGATGGAGAACGTCATCATCACGCCGCACACCGCGGGGCAGACCCCCTACTACTTTGTTCGCGCCGCCGCCCTCTTCACGGAGAACCTGCGCCGCTATCTGAACGAGGAGACGCTGAGTAATCTGTATCAGCATGAGCGAGAGTACTGAGCGAAGGCGTTACCCTCAAAGGGGGTCTATAGCGCGAAGCAGCTCCTCCGCGTCCGTTGGGTTGGGAATGCCGTGCGCGGGACGAAGCAGAGTGTCCGTGTCTTCGGGGGCGCTACTGGCTCGAAGGTAGTTCGAGGCTTCCAGAACCGATACCGCGCCCGCTCTAACGGCTGGCGCCGCCAATCTATTCACCGCGAGATGCGTACAGAAGTTCTGTACATTTCCAACAGGATAACGATACCGTCTTCCGCTCCTCACTTCGCTCATAGCGACAAGCGCGGCATACTTTTCGTGCGCGGTCAGGTCAGGAGAGGCGAGGGTGAAGTACGGTAGTTCGCGTGGAGTTCCTAATTTCGCTAACGCTGTAGACGCATAGTTGCGAACGCCGACATCTCCATCTGTGCAGGCATGGCATAGTGCGGCGACGGCGCGAAGGTCGCCTATCTGGAAGAGCGATCTCGCTACATTCCATCGAACGTAGACGTTCGGGTCTGAAAGCGCCGCGCAGAGAGCCGGAACCGCCTGCGAGTCGCCAAGATTGCCCAACGCACGCGCCGCGTACATTCTGACATCTCTATCGCCATCTTTCATGTTATGTATGAGCGCCTCAACCGAGTGTCTATCGAAACTCGCCACCGTGTCACCCCTTTCTCTCGCTACTATTGTACTACAAAATCGCGCTCCTAGTTCGGCAGGAAAAGAGCCTCCCCCTGTCGAATTTCGCTATATCTTGTTAAGGAGTCTCTTACCCTACGATGAGCGAAACGCTCCCCTATCCCAAACTTGCTACGTTTCGCGATGTCGGCGCGTTTCGCGCCTACTGCGCGGCGAACTCGATAGCCCTCCCTTGCGACGATACCCTGCTCGACAAGACGACCTCGCCTCTTGCGAAGCCCCTCGTCGTTGCGGGTAAATCTCTCTCAAACCGATTCGCGATTCAGCCGATGGAGGGGTGGGACGCGAATACAGACGGAACCCCCACCGAGCATACTGTACGCAGGTGGCGGCGCTTTGGCTTGAGCGGCGCGAAACTGATATGGGGCGGCGAGGCGGTAGCGGTGAAGCCAGAAGGACGCGCTAACCCCAACCAACTGATGCTGAACGCGCACACGAAAGCGGGTATCGCAAACCTGCGCGACACGCTCATCAGCGCCCACAAAGAGGCGACGGGAGACTCGGACTCGCCCCTCATCGGGCTTCAACTGACGCATAGCGGACGCTGGTGTCGCCCTAATCGCAAAGAGGTCACGGAAGCCCGAATCGCCTTCCGTCATCCCATTCTTGACCGTCGGCAGAATCTTCCGCCCGACTACCCGCTCTTCACAGACAGCGAACTCCGCGCCCTGACGGTAGACTATATCCGCGCCGCTCAGTTGGCTTACGAGGTTGGCTTCGACTTTGTGGACATTAAGCACTGCCACGGCTACCTGCTTCACGAGCTACTCGCCGCGCACACGCGAACGGGAGACTACGGCGGCGCATTCGAGAACCGCACCCGCTTTCTGCGCGAGGTTGTGCAGGGAGTGAGGAGCGTCGCGCCCGGTCTCGCAATAGGAGTGCGTCTCTCCGCCTTTGATATAGCGCCCTACAAGCCCGACGCAGAGCGGGGCGGACGCGGCGTTCCCGACATTGGGGATACCCTAGCGTCCTATCGTTATGGCTTCGGAACCTCGGAGGGAGACCCGACGCAGTACGACCTTAGCGAGACTTTTCAGTTTTTCGATATGCTATCGGAACTGGATATATCGCTCGTCAATGTGACCGCGGGAAGCCCCTACTACAATCCGCACATCCAGCGTCCCGCCTACTACCCGCCCTCCGACGGCTACCTTCCGCCGGAAGACCCGCTGATAGGCGTGGCGCGTCAGTTAGAGGTATGCCGACTGTTGAAGCGCCGCTACCCGCATACTGCGCTCGTCGGCTCCGCCTTCACCTACCTGCAAGAGTTCCTTCCCTATGTCGCTCAGGCGGCGACTCGCGAGGGATGGGTGGATTTTGTGGGGTTAGGCAGGATGGTTCTCTCATACCCAGAACTGCCCTTAGACCTGTTGAATACGGGCGCTCTACAGAAAAAACTACTCTGTCGCACTTTCAGCGACTGCACTACCGCGCCACGCAACGGCATGATTTCCGGCTGTTATCCTCTGGATTCTTACTACAAAACCAGACCGGAAAATACCGTTCTACTCGCGCTGAAACGCGCAAAGCGCCAACGATAAGCCAACATCCTTTAAGGAGAAAACACAATGAGCCAACCTATAGATAGACGCGCCTTTTTAAACCAGTCTTTGCAAACCGCGCTTGCCGTCGGCGCGGGAACCGCCCTCGCGCAGGTCTCTGAAGCGGAGTCCAAGTCTACGCCCGCCCCCGCCCAACAGGGCGAGTGGCGCGTGAAGAAATCGGTGATGTGGGCGATGCTCCCCGAAAAACTGAGCATGGAAGACCGATTCAAACTCGCGAAGGATGTCGGCTTTGCGGGGGTGGAGATTGACCCTGTGCATGACGAGGGCAAGGCATTGGAGTTCCGTCGCGCCTCTGAGAAAGTAGGCATACCTGTCCAGTCCATTATTTATGGCGGGTGGCACGCCCCGCTCTCCGACCCCGACCCCAAAGTGCAGGAGTTCGGTATGGAGGACGTGAAAAAAGCGTTGCAGTGCGCGAAGTGGGTGGGCGCGGACAATATCCTGCTGGTTCCCGCCGTCGTCACGCCGAAAGTCTCCTACCGCGAGGCGTACACCCGCTCACAGGCGAACATCCGCAAACTGATTCCTACGGCGGAGAAGCACAATGTCCTCATTCTTGTAGAAGAGGTCTGGAACAAGTTTCTGCTGAGTCCTCTGGAGATGGCGCGATACATTGACGAATTCAAGCACCCGCTCGTGCAGTCCTACTTCGACATCGGAAACGTCGTGCTATTCGCGTACCCGGAAGACTGGATTCGCACGCTCGGCAAGCGAATCCGAAAAGTTCACATGAAAGACTTTAAGCGCGGTAACAACCAGTTCGTGAACCTGCGCGAGGGCGATGTGGACTGGAAAGAGGTGCGGAAAGCCTTTATGGAGGTCGGGTTCAGCAGTTTTATGAACACGGAACTCGGCGGCGGCGACGAAACCTATCTGCGCGATATAAGTTCGAGAGTGGATAAAATTATCGCTGGAGTATAGGTTCACCCCCTCTCTCCCGCAAGCGGGAGAGAGGGGCGGGGATAGGGGATGTGAGTAGTTATCCTGTTTCTTCTAACAAAACTCTCGAAAGACTCCATTGTGCCGTATACTAGAGAGGGAAACCTAACAGGAGAAACAAAACGATGACACAGGCGATTTTACCCAATATCGTTCAAGAGAACATTGCGGCGCAAGCGCAAACGATAACGGACATTCAGAAATTGGAGAGTTTAGCGGCGGACTGGGATGGACAAGACGCGCCCGCCATATCGAAAAAGTGCCTACAGCAGGCGCAAGATATGATAACTGGTATCACGAAATATCTCAACAACCAGACACTCCCCTCTCCGCTCCCTATCCCAAGAATCGAGCCGACAAGCGATGAGGGCGTAACCTTGAACTGGCGCATGACGGGAGATCTCTTTGTGGTTATCATCGAGCCTGATGAGATAACGCTTCAGAGAAAACAGAGCGGACGGAATGCAAAAGTCTCCTGTTTGACTTTAGAGCAGAGCGTCGTATCCTTAGCGCAAGCCTTTTCAGACGCTAAAGTCGTATAAGGGTAGAGCCTACTCCCTTCCCAGAACGATATTGGGGAAGGCTTTGCGGTAGATTTTCGTAAGCGCGTCCAGCGAGACACGCGCGCGTCTGCCGCTGACTAACGGTTCGCGCCTCTCTCGAATCGCCTGCACGAAGTCCTGGGCGATAGCGGTGTGCGCTTGAAGGCTAATCGCCATGGGGTTGGAGCGTCCGCCGCCCTCGTCCACGACCTCCTGCTTCAAAAGCCCGCGCTTATCCTCTCCGTCAAAGCCAAACGTGACGACATTCGCGTTATCAAAGGCGACGGAGCCGTTCGTTCCCACTATCTCAATACGGGTGCAGAGGTCGGGGTAAGCGCAGGAGGTCGCCTCAATGACCCCGCGCGCGCCGTTCTCAAACCGCAATATCGCTAGGGCGTTGTCTTCCGCCTCTATCGTATGATTCGCGGTCTCAAGATGCGCGTACTCTACCTCATCCACGCCCCCCGCCAGCCAACAGAGCATATCCAGCGTGTGTATCGCCTGATTCGCTAACACCCCCGCATCCATCGCCCACGCGCCGCGCCATGCGCTACTCGAATAGTACTCCGCCGAGCGCCACCACTTCACATAAGCGCTACACGAAAGCAAGCGCCCCAAACTCTCCGCCTCAATACAGTCTTTAACCTGCTGTAGCGCCGGAAACGTCCGCTGTTGGAGCATACAGGCGAGCGTTAAGCCCCGCGCATTGCACTCGGCTATCAGCGCGTCCACCTTTTCGATATTCAGGTCAATCGGCTTCTCTAGCAGAAGGTGGAGGTTATTTCTCGCGCCGATAAGCCCCTGCTCTGCATGAAGCCCGGAGGGGGTGCAGATATCCAGCGCATCTAGTAGCCCCGATTCCGCCATCCTTTGAGGCGAGGTAAAGGCGATAGCGCCCAACTGCGCGGCGCACTCGTTGGCGCGGCGCTCATCGCCATCGCAGACAGCGGCTACCCGCGCTCCAACGACGCTCTCCCACATCTGAATATGCGCTCTCCCCATCGCGCCACAGCCGATAACCCCAATACGTAACTCTTCGCTCATAGACCCTCAATTTTCATAAGAAGATTGCAACCTACTTTGATTTTAGCAGAAAACAAGACCTTTACGCGATAGGGCTTCGCGGGGGTAAGAGTTCAGGGTTGCGGGAATGAACTGCGAAATGCGATTCTACCGCGAAAAACGTGAAAAGGCGCGAAAAAAATGCACAATGCAACCCACCCCGGAAGAACGCGCCAAACTTCCCAATCTCAACCCACAAGAACTCCTCTCCTTTGCGAAGGAGAGGCAGGGTGAGGTTATGTGAAGAAGCCCAACCCTGAACCTCACCTTCGCGGGCAATTTGTTCTGAAAGAGAAGGGTTTCGCAATATACGAATCGAATACTAACCTACCAAACTTCTGATGAGGTCATAAACATGAATCGTTTTGTTGGAACGCTCATTGCTGCGCTACTTCTTCTCGCCTCCCGCTCTATGGCGAAACCCCCCGACTACTTTCCGCCCCCTGACACGGAAGGGGGGTGGCGCACGCTCAAAACCTCCGCAGAGATTCGGAAGAAGGCGGGTATGGACTTAGCCCGATTGGAGGAGGCTTACGCTTTTACGGAGCGTTGTAGCCAGAATGGAGGTCTGCTTGTGGTGCGTCACGGTTATCTCGTTTTCGAGAAGTACTACGGACGCGCAGGTAGAGATGTAAACCCCGACATGGCTTCTACAGGCAAGGCGTATACGAGTATCGCGGTGGGGATTATGCTACAAGAGAAACGTAATGCGATACCGGAGGGGCTGAATCAGAAGGTCTTCACAGAGAGATACCTGCCCGAAGCGTTCCCGTTGGACGACCCTCGCAAAGCCGATATTACACTGGGGCAACTCCTCTGTATGTCGTCGGGACACTGGCCCGAAGGCGGCGGCTCTGGCGTGGCGGATGGGCGGATGTTTCCGCTCAAACCTGTACCGGGGCAGGACATTCGCGACCTCGATATGTCGTCGCTACGCACCCCGCTCTGGACAGCGCCCGGCGGAGGGTACGCCTACTCCTCACCCGCCCCGCATATCGCTTCGATGGTTCTGCGTCGCCTTACAGGGATGGATTTGAAGGAGTATATTGACGAGAAACTCGCGAAACCGATGGGGTGGGGCGCATGGGACTATGGGCTTCATCGCGGGGACTATGTGATGCCGCACGCAAATGGGGCGGGTAGTATCGCAGTTCATGCGACAGATGCGCTTCGTTTTGGCTACTGCCTACTTCGGAATGGTAGGTGGGGCGATAAGCAGTTAGTTCCACCTGACTACATCGCGCTATGCAATAAGCCCTCTCCCTTTAACCCGCACACGCCCTATACGCTCATGTTTGAGCAAAACAGCGACGGTCATGTACCCGGCGCTCCCCGCGATGCCTACTACAAATCGGGCGCGGGAGGCTTCGGGATATTCGTGGTTCCGTCGCTCGACATCGTTATCTACAAGATGGGGGGACCCAATGGGCAGTACGACCCTACGCTTACCCGCATCCCTCAGCCCGCCCCCGATACTTCACGCGATAACTGGAAGCCCATAACGCGCACTCCGTTTAATGAGGGCAGTATGGGCGGTGACGATGGTCTGCGGCGAGTTCTACAGTTGGTCTGCTGGGCGGCGCGAAACTAGGCGGCGAACTCGTTCATTCTTTTGGCGAGAGCGACATCTAAGCCCGTCACGCCGCCTGCGTCGTGCGTGCTTAAATCCACCTTCACGGTGCGGTATACGTTGAACCACTCTGGGTGGTGGTTCATAGATTCCGCCGTGAGCGCCGCTCTCGCCATAAACCCGAACGCCTCTACGAAGTCGGCGAACACGAATGTTTTGTGGAGTTTATCTTGTTCAAGGCTCCATCCTTCAAGGCTTGCAAGGGCGGAGGCTATCTGCTCTTGCGTCAAGAGGTCGCGTTTGGACATGGGGATTCCTTTCTGTGAGAGAGGTTCTGGGGCTTTGCGGCTCTTCACATAACCTCACCCAACCTCTCCTAGCCCTCAACCCCTGCCCCTTCTCCCAATTCTGGGAGAAGGGGTGAA
>CAIJLM010000226.1 GCA_903821495.1 uncultured Chthonomonas sp.
AGAAGGCACGCTACTGTCCTCAAATCAAGAGCTACTTTGACGATTTTGCTGACAAGAATGATTTACAAACATTCTCAGACTACTTCTAAGAGGTTTTGGAGCAATTTAACTGTAGAGAGTCCCTTACCTAAATCATGAACTTCGTCGTGGCAATCGGTGGTTCGCCCCGTCCTGCTCGACGAAGTTCCCAATTCCCGCCTACCTTTAATAGATGAACGTGCCAACCTACTTTGCCTTGTGTATAGGGTAGAAGGTCATCGCACCAAGTGATAAATTCGTCCGCTGGTATCAGGGCGATTTGGCGAATTGACCCGCACCCGAACGCTACATAAGCATTGTTGGCTTGCTGAATATCCTCTAACTGCCTCTCGTATATCGTAAACCAATAACGCTCCTCTGCAATTAGCCCTTTCTCGGCATCATGGTCTTTTGAGGTCAAGCAACAAACCTCATACGCCCCATCACGAGATGTAGCGATACTTCCTTTAACTCTACCGCGTGTTGCGCCTAGATGCTGAAAGATTACATCGAAGCATTCGATACGGTTTGGTGGTACATTGTTCATTTCCTCCCCTTTCTGCGCCCTAACGCTTTGTGAGTTTTTTGCGGTAGAGCGTCTCTCTCCATCAACCTTATCTACAAGGAAGTCGGACTTCTGGATTTCCGACGCTTTTGTCAAAGCTTTAATAGCGTTGACATCTGTGTCTGATAACTCTCCAAAGCCAGCGGCATTCCATGCGATTTCGATAGATTGTTCCAGAAGACGTTCCGCCAAACTCGTTCTGGTCATATTGACCTTATCTGCCAAAACACCGATTTTGTAGTGACGTACTACATTGATGCGACAACTTAGTTGTCTAAGGACACCATCAAATTCGTCTCGGCTTCTTGAAGATGCGAGAAGTCCTTTGATGTCGTTTTCTAAATCCGAAGTTCTCACAACGCCCTCCTTTGTTTTTTGTGTTACACACATTATACCATAAGAAATATATTTGCTTCACAAAAAACACAAAACTTATTTTTTAGGCATATCCTCCCGATTCACTCTACATAAACCCTGTTTTCAACATCGCTTAATCGTTGCTACTAATGGCTTTATTAGGGCAGCAGAAAAATAACCCCTCTGATTAGTCTTGCATTTCGATAGTTCTGTATATTGCGGATATTTCGCTTGTGTGGTATCCTAGTAGGAGATTGCGTAAGGAGAACACTATGGCTATCTATAATCCCGTATTCCCTAAGCCCCTTCCTCCCAACGACAAGGAGGCGCAAGTCGCTCGAAAGTCTAGTAAAGCGCTCGCCTCATTTGCGAGTACAAACACTGATGTCTGTTTTCGCGCCAAATTGGAAGGTAGCGAGGAGGTAGATATTGCGCTGCCTCCCTCTGCCATCCGACTGTTGCTTGGCGTTTTAGAAGAGATAGGGAGAGGCAACAGTGTGACTCTTATCCCAACAGAGGCGGAACTTACTACGCAACAAGCCGCCGACATTACGCGGGTTTCACGCCCTTTTTTTATTAGGTTGTTGGAGGAGGGAAGGCTACCCTATCGCATGGTAGGAGCGCATCGTCGCGTTCTGTATCGGGATGTCGTTCGCTTCATTCAAGAGGAAGAGGCGCGGCGCGTTAAAGTGATGGAGGAGTTAGTCGCAGAAACGGAGCGTTTGGGGTTGTACGAATGATAGCCCTGCTGGATGCTTGTGTGTTGTACCCTCCCGCTCTACGTGATTTGTTTATGTGGTTGGCGACTAGCCGCGCTTACCAGCCGCGCTGGACAGAGGAGATTCACGCGGAATGGATTCGTAACGTACTGGAAGACAGGCATGAAGTGACTCGCGAACAGTTGGAACGAACCCGACGATTGATGAATCAGGTTGACATGGAGAGTGTAGTTAGCAATTACGAGCGGCACATCCCAACCTTCGCTCTACCCGATGCGAATGACCGCCACGCACTCGCCGCCGGAATTGAAGCGGGGGCAGACGTGATAATCACCTTCAACCTCTCCGATTTCCCATCCGTAACCCTTACCGCTTACGACATAGAGGCGCTACATCCTGATAGTTTTCTCTCACTTCTCATAAGTACAGAGTGAGAGGCGGTTCTAGTAGGCATCCGTCGCCACCGCGCTTCGTTGCAAAGACCTCCTAAGTCCGTAGAAGAGTATCTGATGACGCTCCGTACTCACGGTCTTATCGGCTTCGCTATCCTACTAGAACCGTATCGTGAACTGATATAGAGGCGATGTCTGCGGCGGGGCGGGGCGTAACGTCATTAGCATTAGGAGGCGTGTCATGAAACCCTTAAAATTAGCGTGTATAGGTTGCGTAACGCTTCCTGTTGTTTTGGTAGGCTCTTGCGCCGCCAAAATGCAGTATGACGCGGTAGTGTACAACCTACCCGGCGAGACGCTTGCCTCATCCGCGCAACCCACCGCATCTTTGAAAACCGCAATGCAGGTAGCGGAGACCCTCGACTCCTACGTCCAACCACGCTTTGAGATACTGCGGGACAAGAATTTTGGAGCCTTCCGCATTACGTACAAGAAGCACGCGGGCGTTGTTCAGTTGAAGGTGGATAGTGAGAAAGAGAGGGAGTTGATAGCCAATGCCAACGCTACCAAGCGAGAGTATGTCATCAGTCTGCTACACTGCGCTCTAAAGCCTCACCCTGCAAGGTCACGCGACCTGAAGAAACTTCAGATACTCTACTTCAATCAGCAAAAGGTTTCTTACGATTATGACTGGGATATTAATACACCTCAAGCGGAAAAGATGGCAGGCGCAAACAAATTCGACTTAGAATATCTACAAGAAAAAGCAGTTGAAAACCTGCCCCAACTGATGAAGGGCAGGGAGTTTCGCGCCTCCGACGCTTCTTGGGACTACCTCATGCGCCCCGTTCTCGCCTCGAAACAGGCGTGCTTAAACTGTCACACAGGAGCGAAGATGGGCGATACGCTCGGCGTGATGGTCTATGCTGTCCGTAAAACCACAACCTCCAAAAGCGTGAAGCGAGCCTGAGTAGCGACCCCCAAAACTTGGCAAAAACTTCCCTATAGGTCGCGAACTTCCGTGAGCGTCTAGGAATCTTCATACAGTAAAAAGAGGGGGGAGATTGAAGAGAGAAGGCGTAACTTCGCGAAATCCGAACGCTTTTAATAAAACAGGTTGTTATTGGAGTAAAATAGTTCTAGGCGATGTGCATTTTTGCATGAAATGCAGAGGAAGCGAAGAACTATGAACGAAGGGGGCGGAGCGCTACTACGCGCTTGGCGAACTGAGCGTCAACTCTCGATTGGCGCGAACTACGCTAGAGCGCGGGAAATGGCGGTGGGAGAGCCAGAACTACCGGTTGGATGGGCTGATGGTTCATGTTATGTTAATGAGACAGGGAAGCCACGGGCAGACCAAAGATATTGCGAAGCAGATAACTACTCTCCTCCCAAACGTACAAAACCCCGCGTATCGCGCATGGTTATACTCAGAGTTGGCGACTGTTTTCGCCTCTCATGGAGCCGAGGAGCAGGCTATGAGCGCCAGCGTTAGGGCGTTACGCGAAGCGGAGAACTCCACTCATCCCGATGTGGAGACCTTCAATCGCCAAGCGTCGCATCTGGAGATACTGGTTCGGTTAGGCAAAACCCGCCTTGTTCAAACTTATCTGAATAGCGTGCAACGGCAACGACTGTTAGCATGGAACGCTACTAACTTTACAGGAGCGTTGGCGGTCATTAAGGCGCATATCGCTATCGGGGATATTGAGGGGGCGCGGCGTGAGCGAGAGCGTATC
>CAIJLM010000227.1 GCA_903821495.1 uncultured Chthonomonas sp.
AAGTTCTCTCGCCCCCTTCCGATTCGCCCTTCTATGTTCCCAAGCGCCACAGGCTAGGAACGAACAACGCCTGAACAGGAAAACAGGGAGACTGTTCCGCCAACAGCCTCCCTGAATATGGAACCTGCAACGGGTTCAGAACTGCCCCCCGTCGCCCGTCGCAAACTCCACAGCGTTACAATCTTCGGATATCTCGTTACAAAATAGGAACACGCGCCCCAAAGAGAGGTGTGACAATGCTACGCGACAAATTTATAGTTAGCGCCCTGCTCTGTACGCTTATAAGCCTACCCGCCAACGCGCAAGCCCCCAAAAACGACCTCCTACAGGGCTTCAAGAGTGTTCCCCAAGAGGCGAGAATGCGCCTCTTCTGGCGCATTTTCGGACCTGCATGGAAGCGAAGCGAGATAGACGCGCAACTCACAGCCCTCAAGGCGGCGGGCGTTGGCGGTGTAATGACCTCTATCACCTACCCTCTCGCGCTGGACGACGCAAAGGCGGGACTGCACAACCAAACATGGCTCTCCCCCGAATTCTTAGAGACCCTCCGCTATGCGCGAAACAAGGCGCATGATTTAGGGTTGCGCTTCGGCATATTCGGCGGCACGGGCTGGCCCTACGGGGGACCTATGGTCTCGCCCGCCGACTCCGCGCAACGTATCCGCATGGTCGAAGTCCCTCCGGATAAGACGGGCGGTTACACGCTTCCTAAGTTACGCGAAGGCGAAACCTACTTCGCGGCTTTCGTAAACGAGAAAAATGTTATCGCTTCGCTTCAAGACAATCGTATTCCCGTAACGGAAGCCGCGCCGTGTCGTCTATTCATAACGGGACCGACCTTTATGCAGGTGAAGCGTCCTGCGCTTGGCGGCGAGGGCTTAGTCCTCGACCACCTCAGCGAGAAGGCGCTCA
The DNA here is from genome assembly GCA_903821495.1 of uncultured Chthonomonas sp. Classification (GTDB taxonomy): domain Bacteria; phylum Armatimonadota; class Chthonomonadetes; order Chthonomonadales; family Chthonomonadaceae; genus CAIJLM01. The sequence goes on from CAIJLM010000227.1 coordinate 913, forward strand.
CGGGGTATATTGAGCGCGTTCTGAAACCGCTAACGGAGCCGCGAAGAGAGGGCGAAACCTTCTCGCTCTTCTGCGATAGTTTCGAGGTCTACAACACGAGTTGGACGCACGACTTCCCCGCGCAGTTCAAGACGCGACGGGGGTACGACATCGTGTCGCAACTGCCTGTCCTCTTCGGCAAGGATTCGCCTGAAACGCAGGACGTTCGCTACGACTACTGGCGCACTATCGCGGAACTCGCCGAAGAGAGGTTCGCGAAGCCGCTCTACGAGTTTACAAAGCGCAACCACATCCTACTAGAGGTGGAGCCTTACGGCACGCCGCCAATGGGTCTCACGACGGCGCAGTACTGCGATGTCCCGACGGGCGAGCAGTACGAGTGGCGCGGCTTCAACTTCACACGCTACGCCTCGTCGGGGGCGCATCTCGCGGGCAAAAAGATTATCGGGGCGGAGGCGTGGACGTGGACGGGCTACCCAAGTCGCATGAGCGATTCGCTCTCCGACCTGAAACTGTGTAGCGACCTGCACTTCCTCTCTGGCGCGAACGACCTGACAGGCGTAGACTTCCCCTACTCGCCAAAGTCGGCGGGAAAGCCGGGCTGGATACCCTACTATGGGCCCTTTATGAACCCGAATAACTCGCAGTGGGACTGCTTCCCCGCGCTTGTGGACTACATCAATCGCTGTCAGTGGATACTGCGGCAGGGCAAGCCCGTCGCGGATGTAGCGCTCTACCTGCCGAGCGAAGACGCTATGGCGAACGCAGAGCCGACTCAACTGTTCTTGAATTTCGAGGCGCGGGATAGGCTTGCGCCCGGTCAACCTAAAGACGAGTTCACGCTTGCAAAATCGCTCAAGTACCACTCGCGTACAGTAGACGCCATATTAGGAGCGGGATATAACTTTGATGGCGTGGATTGTTTCACCTTCAAGAAGATGCGTGTTTTAGGGGGCGAGTTACGCTGTGGCGACGGGGCGTACCGAATTCTCATTCTTCCGAATGTAGCGGGCATTGACCTGGAGTCAATGGAAAAGATAGCCCTGTTTGTCCATAACGGAGGAACTGTTATTGCCGCAAAAGACTACGGCAATTTCGCGACTCATCGTCTCCCCGATAGGGTTTATGGTAAAGGCAAGGAGAAGGAGACTGCGAGGCTCCGTACGCTTGTCGCGGAGGTTTTTGATGGTGCGATACACACTTACGGGGAGGGTGAGGCTAGTGTTGGCGATACCTTCGTCGGGATAAGGAACACTTTTGTGCCGGAGGATATGGTTATTGATAATGGGAGTACCCCAAAAAGCGCGCCTACCAAACCCGGTACCGAAAACATCGCTTTTGTTCACCGCAAGGTTGGCGATAGGGACTTCTATTTTGTAGTGAATGTAGGCGAAACTCCATTGAGATTTTCAGCGAGTTTTCTTCAGTCAAAAGGCAAATCCCTATCGCTCTGGGATCCTCGAACGGGCAAAATATATCCTCAGCCCACTCCAGAATTCACGGGTCGCTATGAGGTTGATTTATCTCTCCCAGCGCGGGGTTCCGTCTTCGTCTGTTTCTCTTCCGGGATACCCGTCAAAGCAGTGGAATCGAATACGCCAATCGAAGAGACGGTACAGGAAATACCTGACTGGAAACTCTCCTTCCCGAATTCGAAGATTCCGACGCAACCCCTCAGCGCGCCCCTGCCCTCGTGGACGCAGATAGAGGGCGGCAAGTTCTACTCAGGAACCGCGACATACAAGTCCGCTATTCAATACAAGCCGGAGAAGAGTCATAAATACGCCTTTTTGCAGTGCGATAGCCTCCACGAGTGCGCTGAAGTTTTCGTCAACGACAAAAAGGCGGGCGTTATTTGGCTACCGCCCTACCGCCTCGACATCCGCAAATATCTGAAGGCGGGAGAGAACAAAATCGAGTTGCGCGTGTCTAACCTGCCCGTAAACGGCTACTTGGGACAGCCCGAACCCGACTTAAAACCGCTTCGCGCCAAGTTTGGCAACCGATTTCCCGCCCCGCAAGAGAAAGAGGCTATCAAGGAACCCCTTCTCTCTGGTATTATGGGAGGGGTAAAATTACGCTTTGTCCCGCGCCTCGCCCCCGGCGAACTTCCAAACTAACCGAGTTCGTCTTCAATGCAACATACTATCCGCTCCCAACGACACGAGAGCGGTTCAAAAGGAGTTTGAAACCAATGTCTAAGTTTGCGCTGACTGCGCTACTGGCTACCTCGCTCGGATGCGGGCTTTACCTGCCTGCCACGGCGCAACAAGCCGCCCCGAAAACCGCCGCGCCCGTGAAAGACGAGCCCAATCCGATAGTCGGAACCGTCGGCGAGACTAAAGTTACGTGGGAGCAGGTGCTCGCTCGTATGCAAGCCGAAAACAAGGATGGATTGGAGCAGAGTATCGCCGCTATCGTGGGGAAAGAGGCGGCTAAAGCCTTCTTGGGAACCCCGCCTAAAACCGAAGTCACTATCTCCCGCGCCCTCGCCTTCAAAAAACTACGCGAAGAGCCGACGCAACAGGTGACTATCACCCTCGACACAATGCTGGACGAAGAGGCGATGCGACAAGAGGCGCTGAAACTCAATGTTCACATCGGCGACCAAGATGTTCAGGACTTCCTCAAGAAGGTGCTTGGGTTTATGCGCGCCAAAAATCAGATACCCAAGAACATCACCGATGAGCAGTTTTTAGCGCAACAGGGACTGACTAAAGAGTCTGCGCTACGAACGATGCGCCCTCGCGTTATAGCGGGCGCTCTTTGGGTGAAAGATTTCGAGCAGTCCACTTTAGGACACCCCCTCTCGCCAGATGACTTCCGACAGGCGCGGCACATCCTTATTAGCGCCCAACGTCCCCCCTCCAAAGGAAAGCCAGACCCCGCGCAAGATGCGTTGGCGCTAAAGAGCGAAAAAGACGCGCTAGACAAAATCAAAAAAATCGCCGAAGAGATAAAATCCGGCAAGAAGACCTTTGAAGCCGCCGCCGCCGAGTACGGCGAAGATGGAACCAAAGCGCAAGGCGGCGACCTAGGCGTGTTTGCACGTAGCGCGATGGTCAAGGACTTCGAGACAGCGGCGTTCGCGCTCAAGCCCGGCGTGGTAAGCGAACCCGTTAAGACTCAGTTTGGCTACCACTTGATTCGCGTGGACAAACTGGGCAAGGAACTCACCCCCGCCCAACGCGACGAGGCACTGGAACAGCTGAAAAACCGAGGAGTGCAGGCGTACATTCCCAAGTTGCGCCTGAAAGCGAAGATACAGAACCTGCTTCGCTCTGCGGTTCCCGGCGTAACAAAAGAGTAAGGAGTTTAGAGAGATTGAAACTACACGAGTATCAGGCGAAAGAACTTCTTAAAAAGTACGAAGTCGCCGTTCCTAAAAACGCGGGTATTGCAACCACTCCCGAAGCGGTTCGCGCCGCAGTGGAGAGTTTGGGCGGACGCGGAGTGATTAAGGCGCAGGTGCATAGCGGCGGGCGCGGCAAAGCGGGCGGCATTAAAGTCGCCAACTCGCTGGAAGAGGCGACGCAAATCGCCGCCAATATGCTTGGTATGTTGTTGAAAACGCATCAGGTTCCGGAAGGCTTAACGGTAGAGCAGGTTCTTATCGAAGAGCCTATCACCATTGTTCAGGAGTACTACCTCAGCGTCGTTCCTGACCGCAACTCGCAACGCAACGTCTTCATTCTCAGCGCAAAGGGCGGCATGGACATCGAAGCCGTCGCGGAGGAAGACCCAGAGGCGATTGTTCACCTCTCCATCGACCCGCTCATAGGTATCAACGACTTTGAACTGCGTGAAGCTATAGTCTCTGCGAAACTCGACCCCGCCTTCGCGAACAAAATCGTCGTCTTTATGAAGAGTCTCTACCGCTGTTATCTGGAGTCGGATAGCATTCTCGCAGAGATTAACCCCATGGCTATCACAAGCGATGGGCGCGTTCTCGCCGCAGATGCGAAGTTTCAGATAGACGATAGCGCCCTCTTCCGCCATAAAGAGTTCGAGGCGGCGGCGCAAGAGAGTTTTGAAGACCCCTTTGAAGCGGAGGCGCATAGGCAAGACATAGCCTACGTCCGTCTGGGCGGCGATGTAGGGCTGATGTGCAACGGCGCGGGTCTCACCATGAGTACGATTGACGAAGTGAAACGCGCCGGCGGAAACCCTGCGAACTTCCTCGATGTGGGCGGCGGAGCGCAAGCCGAGCGCGTCAGCAAGTGCCTCGCGCTCATCCTCTCCGACCCCAACGTGAAAGGCGTTCTCATCAACATCTTTGGCGGTATTACGTGGTGCGATGAGGTGGCGAAGGGCGTTATCGCTGGCACAGAGACCCTCGACGTAAAGGTTCCCATTGTGGTAAGGCTGGCGGGAACTCGCGCTCAAGAGGGCGCGGCGCTTCTCGCTTCTACGAACCTTATTCCGGCGACTACCATGCAGGAAGCCGCCGCAAAGATAGTGAGCCTTGTAGGTTAGAGCGGTTCGTCTCCCCTCCCTCGTTCTGTATAGCGGGAGGGGAGATGCGCTTTTGGCGAACCAATGAACAAAACCGATTTAGAAAACCTTAGAT
>CAIJLM010000228.1 GCA_903821495.1 uncultured Chthonomonas sp.
GCCCGCAGCAGTGTTGAAGAGAACCCAGTTCATGTCGTGGTTTGTATCCCACGCAGGATCGTTGTGGTTCATCTTGTACACCTTGACGTGACCATCCGCGAAGGATGCGTTGAAGGTGCGACGAGGATTGGCGCGAATGGCGGCGCTACCGTCGCCTTCAGGGTGAACTCCTCCGAAGAGAGGAAGTTTCTCTTGGTGGAAGGATGCCGCCTCGTAGAAGACGACTAGTTCGGCTTGGTTGCCCATGCCCGATTCAGGGTTGCCCGTCCAGATTCCGTCGTTATGCGCGGAGGTCCAGCCGTTGTCTCCCATCTCCATTACGTGGCGGAAATGGTAGGAGGAGGGGGTTTTGAACCAGTCGCAGTTCGACCAGGGCCAGCCTGTGCTAGTGCGTCCCCAGTAGTTTTCGCCCGTGTCGCTGGGGCAGGTGAAGACCTGTCTGTTCTTCATGTAGGGGCGAAGCATATATTCGGTTCCGCCGCCCATCATGCGAACAATCTCTTGCCCATCCGGGTGGCGGGGCTGAGTGTCGCAGACAGTGCCATCCGCGTTGTTACGGGGAAGGTCGCCGGGAGCGAACATTCGCTCGTCGTAATCTTGCTGATACATCTTCAGAGAGAGAGCAAGTTGTTTCATGTTACTCGTGCAGCTCGCGCCACGCGCTTTTTCACGCGCCTGAGCGAATACGGGGAAGAGTATCGCGGCAAGTATCGCAATAATTGCGATAACAACGAGTAGTTCGATTAAGGTAAACGCTTTCAAGGAACGTTTCATCGTTCAGTCACCTTTTCTAGTGTGTAATGGTAAAGAAGAGAGTTAAGTAGTAGCGGAGGCTAGTTCTGTCCCGGTGGGACGAATCCGCCGCTAGGCGTTTTTTTTCCGGGCGGGTCGTACATCTTGCCCCCGTTTTTCACTTTGTCCATCAGCTGCTCACTCCCTTTCGCGTCATAGTTAATGGGCTTCGGACCGAGAACCTTGTAGGCTACGCCGACCACCACAACGACAAGCGTGATGATGATAACCCAAGAGACTGCGGGATTGAGCTGTTTTTTCATGTTTTTCACCTCCTTTGGTTTAAGAATCTTAGGATGAGCATTGCGACAGACCACGACTGATAATCGAGTCTTATCGGCTCAAAACTTGTAACGTTGCGGGCGCAGATGGCAAGAGTTTCGCCCCGCAAGATTCACGCGCTATCAGTTTCGCGGGTAGGCGAATAGCGCACGGCTCTTTTTGTGTATCGCCCTGCAACCGGCTTATCAAAAGTTGCGCGGCGACGCGCCCTAGTTCGTAAAATGGTTGTGCGACAGTCGTTATAGCGGGAGAGACTAGGCTAGCCACGGGTAGGTTATCGAAACCGACTATGGCGATTTGCTCAGGCACAGAGATATGCAACGCCTTCAAAGCCTTTGTTGTCTCCAGCGCGAGTTCGTCATTCACGGCGAATATCGCCGTTGGCGGGTCTGGTAACGCTCTCCATTGACGCGCTATACGAATAACCTCCGCCAATCTCTCTTTGCGCGGGTCGTAGTGTACGCAGAGCGTCTCATCTATCGGAATATCGTTGCGCTTGAGAGCGTTGCGGTATCCCTGTAGCCGCTCCCGACACGTCGAAGCGGCTTCTTTGAAAGAGAGGAACGCGATACGCCGATATCCTAGTTTCAGGAGATGTTCCGTCATCTCCTCGGCGGCTAAGACGTTCTCCACGCCTACGTAGTCACTGGATAGCCCCTCCAGAAAGCGGTCAATCTGAACAACCTGTATGCCTTTTGCGAGAGCCTCTTCCAGAAGTCCGCGATTCTTGTCCGTAGGCTCGGCGTAGATAAGTAGTCCGCGAACCCCTTTATCTATTAGCGCTCGTATCTGAATAGCTTCCTCTTCGGCGCGACGACGCACACTTGCGGCGACCTCCGCTACAATGAGGTGATAGCCTTCGCTCTGCATCGCGGCGGCGGCTCCCTGACAGATACTCATCGCTCCGCCGTGCGTTATATCGTAGATAACCAGCGCGGCGAACTTGGCGTAGGGCGTATCGTCTCTATGCGACGAACTATCCGCGGAACGCTCTCCTAAAACGCGGTTTCCGCGCCCATGCTCCGAAACTATTAAACTCTCCAGACGTAGCTCTTGAAGAGCTTGTCGCACCGTCTGTCTACTTACGCTCCACTCAATAGCGAGGTCTCGCTCGGAAGGCAGATAGGCGTTAGCAGGGTAGATGCCTTGAAGGATACGTTCACGCAGTCCGAGGGCTATGTGTATATAGCTAAGAGAACGTGAACGGAAATCTTCATTACTCTTTAGCACAGGGCATCCTTCCCAATTCATTAGATATGAGTGTAAACCAGTTCCGTACCACTTGTCAAGATGGTAATGGGGATATTAGCGAAAATAGCGCCCCTAAAGTAAATTATTTTTAATGAATCGGTATATTCTCGCGCTACAGGAGTCTCTAGCGTAGCGAATTCTGCAAAAACCAAGGATACTACGCGCTTCTCAGTTCGCTCCTACCCTACTCTGGATACAATCGGCTATCCGACTATCTGCCCAATGTTGCGCGATTTTCTTCCACTCTAGCGCTCTATATAGCAGGTAAGAGTTCACTCTTTTGGGAATGAACCGGAAAATACGCAAAACAGCCCCAAATGTAACTACTCACGCTATGGAATGCGACCTAACCCTCTAGCCCCCTTCCCGAAACGGGAAGGGGACGGGGGTTAGGTTCCCCCCGAAGGGGCGCTGAGTAGTTACCCCCAAACTTAGAACAACGCGGCAAGCCCCTCATATCTCAAAACCACCAATACATACCTCAGTAAGCCTTTAC
>CAIJLM010000229.1 GCA_903821495.1 uncultured Chthonomonas sp.
AGTATTCCCCGCACACGCGGGGGTGAACCGGAGGGGCGCGAACCCTGTTACCCTAAATCGAAGTATTCCCCGCACACGCGGGGGTGAACCGAGCGAGGGAGGTCTGTATATACCGCCGCGCCGTATTCCCCGCACACGCGGGGGTGAACCGGTATACGCAGGAAGGAGGTTTATTTTCAAATGGTATTCCCCGCACACGCGGAGGTGAACCGTCGCCTCTTCTCGAAAACAGGAAACAGTTCAGGTATTCCCCGCACACGCGGGGGTGAACCGCCTGACGATGATTTGATGACGCTTGGAGTGACGTATTCCCCGCACACGCGGGGGTGAAATTGGCTGTCGTGATTTCGCTAATTGAGATTATCAAATAGTTCTGAGAGAGTTACCTCTAACGCCTGTGCTAAAGCGCGGATGTTTTGCAAACTCACATTCCGCTTGCCCCGCTCTATTCCACTGATGTAAGTCTGATCCAAGTCACACTCCAACCCCAAGTCCTCTTGAGACCAACTTTTCCGCTTCCGTAGAGAGCGTATCCGTTTTCCAAATTGAATAAGAAAGTCCGCATCATGTGCCATAGCACATGATAAGAGGGAATCGCCTGAGAGTCTAATGACTATATTTCATAATTTTATGACTGACAGGCATATTTTTGTAAATTCTGCGCTATAATTTACTTTAATGGCGAATATTGGTGTTCAGGGGCTAAACCGTATCTGTTTCTTGAAGAAGCCAGTAGGCGCTCTATTCCAACGCTTTCGTAGAGTTGAAGGTCTTTAGGCGCGGGACGGTTCGTGTTTCGCTTCTATCCAAATCGGGTAAATTTCCATAAACCCTGTACCCTATGCCCCATTGGTAGCAAGCGATAACCGACTAAGTGGAACTATGCGGGAAGTTTGTTAGTGTATCTTCGTATTGGCGTACAAACTCGATAAGTGTGAGACCTAGCGCTTGACACACCTGTCGTAGTTCAGGCAGGTCGAGCAACTTTTCACCGGACTCGAACCGACTGACAAAGGGTTGAGGTTTACCAAGTCGTTCCGCCAAGTCGGCTTGACGCAGACCCGCGTCTAATCGGATTTGTCGTAAGAGATTTTGGAGGATTATCTGTTCATGGGAAAAAACACTTTTCTGCATAGAAGGATAATGGGAGAAGAAGAGTGAATATACAGTATCCCGTTATTGATATTATTTGACGTATGTCAAAACACACGGAAGCCGTGTGTGGGAAGGAGAAACGAAGATGGAAACGATTCATACACAAGGTACAAGCGAGGTAGCCCTTCTGACTGAGGCTGGGGAGGTAGATGCCCTCCTTGCGCTCTTCCAAGAGGTCGCAGACGAGTTGGGATGGCAACCCGGAGAGTGGCTTGCTCAGTGTCCAACCAACTCACTTCACTTTGGAACGCTGGATAGAGGGGAGTTAGCGGGAGGGTTGCAAATCGTTCTGCCAGATAGCGCTGGAAGGTTCCCCTGTCACCGCGTCTGGTCAGAGGTAGACATTGCCAATCCTTCCCAAACGGCTCATATCACTATTCTGGCGCTCGGAGCCGAGTACTGAGGGCGTGAGGGGCTGTTCTGGTCTCTCTGTGTTGAGATGTGGAGATACTGCGTCGCGCAAAAGATGGAAGCGGTGTTATTGGAGTGTACGCCGCCCATGCTCAAACTTTACCGCAGGATTGGCTGGCCCCTCAAAGTCATTGGCGAACTACGGATGCACTGGGGCGAAGAGTGCAACCTCTGTCAAATGCAGGTCTTGGAGTTCGCGGGTTCTATTCTGGCGAGAGCCATTCGCTCTTCGGTGTACCGAGAACTGGTCTGTCAAGCCTATCGAGTAGCCTAAACGCCTTACCGCTTGCCAACTCGCGTTCCCTCTGGCAAAATAGAGGCTAGAACCGCAATGGTTATGACACCCTAACCTGCCTCCTATGTCCCTTGTTGTCGCCTCGCTCTATCTCCTCTGTCTCGCCTTTCTGTTCGGCTCTGCGCTCTACATCTTCTCCAGAGACCCCTTTTCGCGCCTCAACTCTTCCTATACGCTACTCGCCCTCTCCTTCTTCGGCTGGGTAGGTAGTCTCTTTGTTTACAACGCTCAGACGGTAAACCCCGCTCTACTCAACTGGGGGCGGGTAAACTTCGCTACAGCGGCTCTCACTGTGCCTGCCGTCTATCTTTTTGTCTGTATGCTGGCGAAACGCCCCTTCAAAGGCGCGGCGTGGATATGGTTGGAAAGTGGCGTTCTCATACTCCTCTCCCTCTTCACAGGACTGGTGGACAAATCAGAGGTGGTTTTGGCGACCGGAGAACATATCACGACGTATGGCTGGTTGTTTCCCTTGTACCTACTTCACATCGTCGGTTTCGTTATCGCCGCTCTGAATATCGCCTTTCGCCCTTCCGCTCAACTGCCTTCCGAGACCAGAGTGCAGTTACGGTTAGTCGGAGTCGGGGTTCTGGTGACAGGAGTGGTCGGTATAACGGCGAACATCGTTCTCCCCTATTTCTATCACGACTTTCGGTTCATAAATGCGGGAACCCTCTCCACCATCTTCCTGCTCGCCATGATTGCCTACACCTCCGTAGCGCACCATCTCTTCAACATTCGAGTTATCCTGAGAGCGACCTTCGTCTTCACCATCCTGATTGCCTTCACGTTGGAACTCTACCAACTGGCGATAGAGTTCCTCACCCATCTGCTTCCGCTGGGCGACCCGACACAGCGTCAAATCGCCGCTACGACTACCACCCTTATCGTAAACGCCTTCACCCATGAGTTTATTCGCGGGTGGCTGGAGCAAATCGCAGACCAACTCCTTGCACACAGGCGGAGAGGTCATCGCCTTTCCAAACGAAAACACTGAGGCTACCTACAGGAGACGCTTCTTCTTGACGGTCTCCTTCCGCTCAACAATACCGCCAATCACTCCAACTTCCGCGTGTACATCTCGCACAAAGTCGGGGTCAATTTTGGTGTAGATGAGCGTCGTCTTCGTGTCCTTGTGTCCTGCAATCGCCTGAGCCGCAAGCAAGTTCGTCTTCGCCAGTTTGTTAATGCTGTAGCGGCGCAACGAATGGAGCGTGATATTGTCCGAAAGACCTGCGTACCGAGTGAACTTCTTGAGGGTCTTGAGGAAACGCCCCTCCTCCACCTTGCCTCCATACTCGCTTAGGAACAGCCATTTCTCATCTTCTTCCGCTGGTACATTCGCGAGAAGTCGCTTGCGGACTTTCATCCACTCCCCTACGGCTTCTACGCACTCCTCAGAAAGCGGAATACTGCGAGGCTCTCTTCCCTTGCTCTCTGTCACCGTAATCTGTCGCTGTCCCGCCTGATAGTCATCCAATTTGAGGGACAAGACCTCTCCAATACGACAGGCGGTATCCAATAGCATGAGGACAACGGCGTAGTTTCGGTCTCGGTGGAAGTTACGACGGGCTAGCGTATGGAATTTGGCGTCTGAGTTCTTGACGGGGTTCCAGTAGTCGAAGATAGCCGTAAGGAGTGTTCGCATATCCTCCTCGGTCGGCATATACTTGTGGGTTTTAGGAGCGGAGCGTATTTCATAATCGGTGAGCAGAGAACGGTCAATAACATCGTTCCGTTGGCACCATTTGAGGAAGACCTTGGCGCAGAGCGCGTCATGGTGGAGGGTTGTCTGCGACTTTCCGGTTTCCGAGCGATAGACGAGATATTCGTCAAGATGTCGCTTCCCGAACTTCTCCAGAGAAATCGGGTGCTGTTGCACCCACTGCCAGAGCATGGAGAGTTGCGTTTCGTAGTAGTAAACCGTCTTTGGTGCGCGAACGGCTTTGAGGTGGATGAGGAAGGAGCGGAGGGCTTCTTCCCAGGTTGTTTGAGAGGTAGCTAACGCCATCTGAGTTCCTTTTACTAATAGGTCACTTCCAGATTTACAGGAAGTGACAACGTTTGTCAAGGAATCTCAGATATCAGGTTAATGGGTCGTCAGGGACTCGAACCCTGGGCCAGCTGATTAAGAGACGGGTGTCTAAAGCTTTTGTTTTTCAACAGATTAGTATAGCATTTTGTCGCCTTTTTGTCATCCTCTGTACGGCTGTCTTGATTTTTCTGCCAGTTATTCTCATTTGATGACTGAAATTGCCCCTGCGATTTCTTCGCGCCATTGGCTCGGAGTTTATCGATCATATCCTGTAAGCGCAGTTGGCAGGTAATGAAGCTAAGAGTCACTTCATTCCTCCCACAAGTCCTTGCCAGAATGGCTTTCGCGAGGGTTTTCAGGAGCAGTTACATGATGAGTTTTTGTATAGCACACTCTTTGATAGTATCTCAGATGCCACAGGTTTTGTGCGAGGGCTTTGGAAGAGCGCATAAAGAAGTTTACCCGCACCAATCTTTGGGGTATCTCACTCCCTAATAGTTCAATCAACAGAGGTTGGAAAACCAGTCACAATATCCCATAATCTGTAAGTTATTCTATACTAACGGCAGGTGAGACTTCTCGTATGTGGTAAACTGTAGATATTATGAACCGTACTCTACTTTTCACCCCAGAAATGCGGGAAGAGATCACCCTCCGCTACAAATCGGAGAAGAACCCCCGTTTTCGGGAACGCCTCCACTGCCTTCTGCTCAAAGACCAGGGCTACACGAACGCTCAGGTTTGCGAGATACTGCTCGTCTGCCATACTACCGTGACCACCTGGCTAAACCTGTATGAAACGGGCGGACTAGAGGCTCTCTGTAGCCTCGTCACAGGCGGCTCGGACGGCTTTCTTACCGACGAACAGATAGCCTCTCTCAAATCGGAACTGGACAAACACGTTTTTCAGACCTCCAAACAGGTCTGCCACTGGGTGCGGGAGGAGTTTGGCGTCGCCTACTCGGAGCGCGGGATGCGCGCCCTCCTCCAACGCTTAGGTTACAGCAAGCAGAAGGCGCATCTTGTTCCCGCTCAAGCCGATGAGGCGAAGCAGGAGTCTTTTTTAAAAGGAGTATGAATCTCAAAAGAGCCAACGTTCCGAGAGGGAGGCGGTCGTCTTTGGCGATGCCGCTCACTTTCTGCATAACGTGCATCCGGGTTCTCTCTGGGCGCGGCGCGGAGTGCGTCCCGCTCTCACTGCGAACTCAGGACGGAAACGTTATTCCGTTTTGGGCGGCTACTCCGTGCAAGACCAACAGCAGGTAAGCATTCGCACCGAAGGCACGGTGAACGCTCAAACGGTCATCGCATGGATAGACGCTCTCGAAGAGGCTTTCCCGGACGCGGAGCGCATTACGGTCTATGTAGACAATGCGCGTTACTTTCACGCACGCCTCGTCAAAGAGCATCTCGTGGGAAAGAGGGTCGTCTTTGTCTATTTGCCGCCCTATTCCCCGAATTTGAACCTCATTGAAAGGCTTTGGAAGTTCTGCAAGAAGAAATTGCTTGTCAACTTCTACCCCACTTTCGCGATATTTACCAGAGCCATCGATGAGTTCTTTCAAGACATCCGAATATACAAAGCGGAACTCGCTACACTCATCACTGAAAAATTTGAAACTCTCAAGCGCCAGTAGTATAACATTCCGACAGGACAAAATAGGGACATATCGCAGGGGAAGCCTAGAGGTTGACGTTTAGAAAAACGCAATAGATATTTATAGCGATTAGTTGTTACTAATCGCTGGTTTAAGCCTCTCCTATCGCTATCCGAAAAGCAAAAAATTGGCTAATTTTTCATCTTTTCCGCCTCAAACTGCTATTTTACGCCTTTCAGTGACCTATTTGAAGGTCTTGGAGCAAAATAAACGAGAGCAACAAGTGTATTTAATGTTATTAGATGCTATTAAATAGCGGTAGCGTTTGTCTAAACGCCAACTAGAGGTACTATTTGGACAAATAGGAGTAATCTAATTAGGACAATCTATGTGAGGACAAAATATACAGTGAACTACCAATATTTTTAATGTCAAATACACTTTCACCCATATTAAAACTGTCCTGTGACCCTTTATCTGAGGGGATAGGATATGTCACCGTGATCATTTTATCTCCCCGATTGGCACTCATCTTATATGACACACCATTATATTTAACAAATGCATTAATATCTGGTCTCTCCGGATCCAGCATTTTTTCCTTCTCCGAAACTGGGTCAAATCGGAAGCCTTCGCGGCAAATGAGCGACTTTACCCTATTTCCCGCATGATACACTGTGAGATACAAGGAGCTATCTCCCACACAAACGATCCGCCTCGTCCGCGAGCCTATTAATTCCTCATCGGGGAAGCTAGACTCAAAATACTCAGAGATGTGCATTATCTGAGGCTGCTCAAAGCTTACAACGCATACTGAAGTGCCTCCAGCATGAGTAAGCCATAACTCAATATCTGTCTTTCTCTTTCGATGAGAGACAGATTGGATAGAATCAAATGAAAACTGCCCCTGTGCATTAAGTCGTGTTTGTGTTTTAAAACTAGACAACTTATATCCCACAGATAACGCTCCAGGCTCTCCCCATATCAATTGCCAGTGTCCCCTATGAAAAAGGGGAGTCACGGTATCAAAAAGGTGAGGAGATGCAGAGTGCCAGTTATGGTCACTGGAATTATACTCCTGTACTCCCAATACAGGCTCTAGCCAGAGAAGCGTGTTCTGTAAAGAAAACTTTAAGGAAGCAACTTGTGCAATTTCAACCGATGGCATCCGTTTTATACGGAGCATACTCCAATGGATATCGCCACTACCATTCTGAACAATGCCAGCCATGGTCACTTCATATCGAAAACTGCTATCAGCGATAGAATCCACAACATAATCTGTTGCGAATTTGCCATTGGTAAATGGTATCGCAGTTTTTGATTTCATGTCCACGTCAATACTTAGTAGTGAATACCTGTCCCCACTACTCACATAGTTGCGCTCCCAAAGTAGTGAGGGAGACACGCTTCCATTAATCGCATGAGTAAAGGGATTATTTAGATCGTCCGTGCTTGCGGTACGCCATGCCATATCATCCCTGCTGTCACAATGCCATGTTAAGGTCGGTGTCAACACATATAGATCCTGTTCACCATTAAAGCGCATGGCGATTGTGGGAGCACCTCTTAAAAACTCTTTGGGTGGTGACAGACGGCTATCCGCAAAACGATTCCACTGCACACAGATAGGAGTGCGTGTCCAGAAGCCCTCGGTTCCATGAGCTAATTCCAATACGACATCCCGTTTGAAGCGGTGCTGTTCTGCATCGAAACCTAATAACTGACTACGTGCTTCGTTATTAGAAGTGTTTTCTTGTAACCGATATCTGATATCTGTATTCTCAACGTGCAAGATTAATGAACGAGAAGAGGCGAAAAGGTTTTGTGGATAGGACACCGCTTTCTGCCACGTCGCATCATGAAATTCATAGATTCCAACATCTGTCAGGCAATAGATAGTGTCCCCCTGCCTATCCAGGCTTTTGACTTGTCTACCGGGTAGCCAAAGTTTCTCCTTACCATTTGCATCACGCTTCCATAAACCAATAGCGGTTCCGACCCATGCACCGCCCACATAGGGAAGTGTGCAAGACACATCCTCATCAGGCCACCGCCCTCGTGTACCAAATGGATCGGTAATGTGGATAGGCTCCTTTCCTTCCATAAATTCAAAACTGACCTCGTCATCGCTAGAACCACCCCCTTCATTACGAGTACATTCCCAGAAGGGAGCTGCTTTCCATCTGGTACGCCATAAACCTTCTTCAACGGCAACGCTTTGTGGTGCTTCCAGCGACGGAGATTGAAAGCCCCCGTACCATTGTCTCCAACCTTTGCCTGTTCGCACCCACACTTGCCCTTGAACATCTTTGACTAAGCTCGAGGCGGCATCGCGAAGGAAACGTCCAGAATTGTCTACCGTATTAGTCGGGAAAACGCATTCACTATACTTTCGTTCCCAACTAATGCCTTCGATGCTACTGACGTGATTGAGCGTATTAGGGAGTACCGGTTCCCATCTTACCGCACTGTCTGGCACAAATCGGTATTTTCTATTGTCAGCCTCTAAGGCATATACTTCACCTTGCTCTGGAACAAGTGTAGAGGCTTGTTTGGTATCTCCGGGTAGAGTAATTGCTGTCAATTTCAAATCACCATGGGTATCATATTCCAAAACTCCTACAGGTGTTGAGACAAGCAACACATCTCCAACAGAGCATAAGTTCTGGAAGGAATCCTCCTTCCACCCCCCCTGTGCAAATTCGTACTCATGGACACTACCTTCGCCAAAACTCCGTTTCAAAAAGAACTGGTTCCCTCTTGACGTAATCTCCGAGTCTCCTGAACGGTTTGGAGAAAACTCTTCTGCCTCCGTTTCAAAGCCTCCCTCAGTAAGCGAGGTCGGAAAGAAAGCCACACCATCGACAGAAAATCGCCCGACACCGTTTTTGGTAAGAACAGTTAACTGGCTACCGTGAATATGAAAGTCCAACACTTGTCCCTGAAAAGATAGATTCAGAAACGAACTTCGCGGGCGTATATATC
>CAIJLM010000230.1 GCA_903821495.1 uncultured Chthonomonas sp.
CCCTTTCTCCCGTGTCGAACGGGGGAAAGGGTTGGGGTTAGGGGGCGGTAGCGGTACAGAGGGCGAATCGCTATGCCACATCGCCTATCTGACAGACCCTCCCAACTCAAATGAAACACACCCGATTGATATAACGGGACTAACGCTAATATCTCGCGCCACAAAAATTCCCTCTCCGCTCCGGGGAGGGCTAGAGAGGGGTTGCATGGCGCTACTCGCTCCCATTCCAGTCCGCTTGCGGGTAGACGAGGCGCAGTGCATCGCGCAGACGCTCGAACGGCTCCATTGTAAAGCCGCGTCGCGCCAACTCCTGCGCCAAAATAGCGGCGCGCATTCCGGGCGAAGGCGGCTCGTTTATCCAGTTCCACTCCGCAGGAAACTCCTCCCGCTCCGGCGCAACCTGCACAAACGGAATGGAGGGCGCGATTTCGGTCTTCAGGTAGTCCGTATCTCCCAAATCGGAGAGGCATACCAGAATGTCCGGCTCTCGCCGACACGCCTCGAAGAGCGAGTGCGCCAGCATCGCAATCCCCGTCGCGACCATTTTTTTTTGAGACCAGAGCGCCCCAGCGGGCGCTGTCGCCTTGTTATGCACGAACTCCTGCGGTTGCCCCTTGCCGTCCACAATCAATAGCCCCCCATAGAAGACACGCTCCTGGGGGAACCATAGAACATCCAGATAAGCCGCCGTCCCTATCTCTATGGCGCGGGGCGTTTTACGGTATGGCACGGGCATAGTTCGCTCTCCCTGCGAGGCGTTACTCCCCCGCGTCCGTCTCCTCCGCAAGGGCGCTATCCGCGATAGATTCCGTGTCGAACGTCACGTCGCTCACCTCCACCTGCGCGTTGTACGCGGGGTAGTAGCGTTGCAAGTCCCACAGCGTTATCCAGCGGCGTATCTCCGAACGGATGGAGGTATGAACGTCGCGCCGCTCTTGGGGAGTGGGAACGCTCACTCCGTAAGCCGTCTCGTAGATATTTTTCAGGCGGTAGGCGATTTGCAGTTCCTGCTCCGAGGTCGGCAAATCGAGGCGCATAGGCGTTTTCAGGAACTCGATTCCCTCCCGCGCAAGCCTCTCCTCTTCACTCTGTCCGCTAGAGGAGATTCGCAGTTCATCCTGCGCTCCCCCCGTCACCGATTCCGCTACGAAGCCGCTCGCCGTCGTGAAGACCGGCAGAAGGGCGCACCCCGCCTGCTCTGCAATCCGCTTCCACCAGCCTAGCTCTTCATACGCGACGAGACGTTGCTTGAGCGAGAACTTCGCCACGCGCTCCATCTCGTCGAAGAATATAACCCAGCCCTTGCACCCGCAAGCGCGGAAGTACTGCGCCATCAGGCGAACTCTATCGTGCGCGGTCAGCGCGGCGCGTCCCCCGCTCAGGTCGTAAGCGGCGGCGGCGTTCACCTCTTTGAGTTTTCGCTTGAGAATCGTTTTCAAGAGAGGTCTTCCCTCGAAATCGCTTAGTATCTGCGCCCTAAACTCCTCGTCCGCCCCAAACTCCGCGTAGAGGCGAAGCAGGGCGCGGAACCTATCGTCAATCGTCGCGTTTCTCGCCCACTCCTCTAACTCCTGATACGCCTCCGAACGCACGTTTAACTTTGTGGAGAGGGCGCGAACCGCTTTGCCAGTCTGTCCCGGCGCGTGCGCGACCTCCGCAAGTCCCTTTACCACAAGGTGAGCGTTGCCGAGAGGCATCTCCGGACTAACAATGACGAAACTGGTGACGAAGCCCTCCTGCTCCGCTAAGGACTGGAGGTAGTTCAGCAGGTGGGTTTTGCCCGCCCCGAACGTCGCCGAAAGCAGGAGAGGGGATGCCGCTCTCCCCTCCGCCAACGCCTCTAGCGAGGCTTCAAAACTCTCTCGCACATCGTTCTGCGTCGTTCCCAACTGCACTACGGCGCTACGGCTCGGCACTCCTGAACGCAACGATTCGATGGCGCTTCGCGCTTGCACGATTTCCGGGTTCATAGCGTCCCTCCAAAGTTGACCAGCGAAGCGGCGGGGTTGGTATAGCGCGAATCGTGCACCTCCTGCCCGATACGAGTCTGTAGCGCATCGTAGTCGAAGTAGCACCGCTTCACTGTCGGATTCAGCGTTTTGTCTTTGTAGAAGTTGGGTGTCGTGAGGATGACCAGCAGGAAGCGCTCGAACCAGTCTATCTCGTCTATAAAACGGCGTATGAGGGTGAGCGCGTGCATATAGGCGGCATCGCTATAGAAGGTTTCGGGTTGCGCCGCGCTGTTTTCCGCCATGAGGCGAGCGATTTCTTCGCTATCCGCGCCCCTCTCCACCGCCTCCTGAACGAGTTTCAGGCGCTCCGCTTGGAGTCTGCCCTGCGCGATTTTTTTGTGTTCGTAGGGGCGAAAATCCAGCGTGACCACCAGCCCAGAGTGTCCCGTATGTGGTAGCCAACGGCAAAAAGAGGCGAGTTGCGGACGCGCATTATTGATACTGATACGCTCGTAAATCTGCAACTTCTTGAGGGCGGAACCTGCGCCGGGAGGCGAGTAGCCGCGAAACCAGCCTAAGAGAACCTCTTCGTTGGTGGGGGTCATGCCCTCTGGAATAAGGCAGGTTCTGCCTAGCGCCGTGATAGCGGAGCGAAACTCGAAGGAGAGACTGGTATTGCGTATCTGTGGAGTGGCGAATTCGCGCTGATACTGGTTTATCAGGTCGTTGGGGTCGCGCCCGTTGTCTTGCGCTATCCCCTCAACGTCTCCTATACTGCGCCCTTCCGCCAAAAGGATTCCCTTGTTTTGCAGAAACTGCCGCGCCTGTTCCGCCGCCCATGCCTTCCAGTCCACCTCTTTCGTGACTTCAAAGAAGAAGCGTTCTATACGGTGCAGGTCGGGGCGTTTGCCCTCTGGGGTCAGTTTGGCGGGGTCGAGATGCGCGTAGTAGTAGTCGCCCGCGCTAGCCATTTCGCGAAGGCGAGTCTGCGCCTCCGTCATCTGCGCGTCGGAGCCTGTGACTACTTTTACCGCCGAGCCGCCGGAGCGGATATAGTCGGAGAGATATTCGCTCTCTATCGTACTAAGCCACTGTTCAAGGGGTAGCGGCGCAAGCGATTCTGGGGTCATTTGAGTCTATCCCTCTATTTGAAAAACAGGCTGTAGTAGCGAATAGGACGACCATCCTCCGAGATAACCGAGAAAACGTCTTTTTCCTTCACGTTTCCCGTCGCGAGTTCAATGGTAAGCCGCTTTAATTTGCGCGTGGTTCGGTTTTCTGAGCGGTGTAGCGCGTAAATCTGCTGTCCGAAAGCGGCGGGCGGGTTCTCTTTTTTGTAGCCGGGCGCAAAGCAGAACAGCTCGTAGATAGCGCTAAAAGTGGCGTGGGGATCTCTCTCTCCGCTAAGGTGAACGCACGCCTCGTGGAGAGATTCCAAAAACTGTTGGGAGTTGGCGGCGGCGGTAGCGTCCCGCAGACGCTTGAGTTCGTTCGCTATGAGTTGGGGGCGAATTGTCGCCCACCCCGTCTTGCCTATCTTGAGGGAGTTTGTTCGATACACAGCCTGCACCATGACCGGAGAGGAGATAAGCTCCCCGTTCTCTTCGAGGGTCTTGAGGTTCAACTTCTCGGCGGCGGCTTGCAACTCTAGCCGCCAGTCGTCCCCCGCAAGGTAGGCGTTAATGTCGAAATCCCAAGCCTCTTGCGTCTCCGAAGTGGATGCAGGAAGCGCGTTGACGAGTTCTCCCGCCTGAGCCGCCGACTTTTGCAGGTTGTTGATATGCCCAACCTGACAGGCTTTCTTCCACGTCTTCAAAGTTCCTACATATTTGTTCGCGGCTTTTAGAAGGCTATCCACCCTCTCCTCTTGCTCTCGTAGCGCGGGTTCCAGTTCCAATAAGGCATCCTCCATAACTTGATGGGTAGTATTTCTAGGAAGACCTGAGCGTTTCCTGCCTATTTTTCGCGTGGCTCCACGCTTGTAGCCTTCGCCCGATAGATAACCTCTCCCGCGCAGAGGGTCGCCTCAATTTTGAGCGGAGTTCCCTCCTCAATGGGGAGTTTGAACAGCGTCAAATCGGCGGAATAGCCGACTCGAATATGCCCTCTAGTCCCCTCCAAACCCAATACCCGCGCAGGGTTCGCCGATGCGCTCGCCGTTATTTGCGCTAGGGTGAGGTCGGTCATCGCGAGGGCGTTCGCGAGGCAGGTATCCAGCAGATGCCCCGCCCCTGCAAGGTACGGCGTTCCCGCCAGAACGATTTTGCCAGTCGGAAGAACCTCGTACCTGCCGCCCATGTAGACTCCCGCAGGCAGCCCTCCTAGCGCCACCGCGTCGCTCACGAATACAGTTCTCTCCGCCCCCTTCGCCCGTGTCATAGACTTCAATACGGAGGCGGGTAGGTGATGCCCGTCGCTTATCAGGCTTGCGTAGAGCGAGTCGTGCGCGAGTTGCTCCCAGATATAGTTCGGGTGGCGGCGTATCAGGCTGTGCGCCCCGTTGCCTAAGTGCGTAGCAAGCGTAGCCCCCGCGTGTACTGCGTCGCGAATCACGCTCACGTCCGCGCCTGTATGCCCTAGCGCAATCACGACCCCCGACTCTACTACTTTTTCGATAAAGGGAAGCGCGTTTGGGAGTTCCGGCGCAAGCGTGAGAATACGTATACGCCCCTCCGCCGCCTCCTGAAAGCGCTGAAACTCCTCCCAATCGGGATTGCGAACGTGTTCCAGCGGGTGCGCCCCGCGAGGTCCATCCTCCTCCGAAATGTAGGGACCCTCAACATGAATTCCTACCACGCGATTCGCGAATGTGCGTTCCGCATTCAGAAGTTCGGAGAGATTGCGGAGGGCTTGGCATATCGCTTCGGCGGAGTTTGTGGTAAGGGTGGGGCAGAGGAGGGCGGTTCCCGACTTCGCTACCTTCTCGAAGAGCAGGGGGAGGTTGTGACCCACTTCGGCGGCGCTCCCCCATGCGTCGAGGTTAAAGTCTTCGCCGCCGTAGCCGTTCAACTGAATGTCGTTGAAGCCCGCGGAGAGCCAGACGGAGGAGTCGCCTATGTCGGCGGGGAGAGCGCCGTTGTGGATATGGGTGATTTTGTTCCGCTCAAGGGTGAGAGTGACTACCTCTCCGGTGGAGGTCAGCTTGCCGCAAACGCGCATGGTGGTTTGTCCTGTAGGGTGGAGTGTTCGCGCTACAGGTTTTCGCCACTTAGAGGGCGGATTCCTCTATTGGTTGCGTATCACGCTCCAACGGCTACAGAGGTCTTCCGCCGCCCCACTCCATTCAGGAGACTGGAACTGAAAGCCGCTGTCCGCAAGCCGAGAAGAGATGACGCGCCGACTTTTAAGTATCAACTCCGTCTCGGTCTTGAGGAATACTGCGCCAACCTCTAGCATGGCTCTGGTAGCGGGAAGCCCAATACGAATGCCCCAAGCCCTACGTAGCGTCGCCATAAACTCCGCGTTTGGCAAAGGGTTCGGCGCGGCGATATTGACGGCTCCCGCCATGTCTTCGTGTTCCAATATCCAGTAGAGGGCGCGAACAAAGTCCTTGTCGTGAACCCAAGAGACGTACTGCCGCCCGTCGCCCGCCTTCCCGCCCAAGCCATGCCGCACAAGCGAAAGCAGGGTATCGAATATGCCGCCGCTATCGGGACTCATCGTCATAGCGGAGCGAAGCGCGACTTTGCGGGTGTTCGGCGCGTTCGCTTCGTTCAGCGCCTGTTCCCACGCCTTTGCGACTGCAATACTGAAGCGCCATGTATCAGGGGCGTTCGGCTCATCTCCGCCAAGAATGCCGTTGTCGTCGTTGGGCGCGTCGTAGCGATGTGAGTAGATAGTGGCGGTGGACGCTTGAAGCCAGACTTTCGGGGGGCGGGAGGCTTGGGCTATCGCCTGCCCGATAACGCGGGTAGAATCCACGCGGGAATCCATAATTAGGCGGCGATTTTCGGGCGTGTAGCGGCAGTTGACGCTCCTACCTGCGAGGTTGAGAATCACATCTGCGCCGTCTACATCCTCCACCCATGCGCCGAACGACTTCCCATCCCACTCCGCAACGCGCCAAGCGGCGGAGATAGGCTTTCGGCTCAAGACGACGACCTCATGCCCGTCGCGCTGAAAAGCTCGCGCCGTAACTGTTCCCACCTGCCCCGCCCCGCCTGCGATAACTACTTTCATTGGAACCTCCGGGACACGCGCCTAGACTGACAAAATGAGAACGTGTCAATCCATTATATCACGTCCAGAAAGCCCTTGGCTCTCTGTGCCTACACTATTAAAAAACCAGTGCAGGTCGGGTCCCGAACTATAGCGTGCAGTAGTCGTGTTTTCCAATGCGATAGGTTTGGCGTGTCCATCGAGGAAGGCGATGAAGAGGTTGGAACGGCGGTCATACTCTGAGGTAGGGTTTGCGCTATGGAAACTCCACTGCTCCCAAAAGAGAGCCATGCCGCTTGGGGTCGGAATCTCATATTCGTTGCGCCCTAACGCCAGCCACATCTTGAACTCATAAGAGGTCGTTTTCGTCGGTTCAAGTCGCCTATCAAAGGGGCAAAAGAGAGGGCTATCCTCCGTTTTACTGGGTTTGGGGTAGGGGGAGAGAAGCGTCGTCCAACTAGGCGCGTTTGCGTCGCGCCCCTGACAGAAGCGGTCGTGCCAGAAGGCGAGGTCGTCCGCATGAGCGATATTCTGCGGGTCTACTCTGTAGGAGGGAAATACGTTGTCGTAGTCGTGCAGGTAGAGGTGCATATTGAGAGTGAGTTGACGCATATTGCTCATACACGCGCTCCGCCGCGCCGCGCGAACGCCATACGCAAACACAGGAAAGGCGAGCGCCGCAAGGGCGGAGATAATCGCCATGACAATAAGAACCTCTACCAGCGTAAAAGCGCGTTGGCGGGGGGAGTTAGGACGATTTACTTGTAGAGGCGGCGTTTCCATTGTAGCGAGCGGCTTGTCTGAAAGGTGTGGCGTTACTCGAAATATAGACACGCGCAAACCGCTGAAAGTTATCATCAAATTGGTCGCTCCCTACCAAGACTAACGCCTCGCTGTGTTATTTCGGCTATTAAAAATCAAAAACGCCAATCTCGTTGAACTTTTGCGCGGTTTGCGCGGTTCATTCCCAAAAGAGGGAACTCTTACCTCCACGGTAAGAGTTCAGGGTTGCGGGAATCTACACATAACCTCACCCAACCTCTCCTTCGCAAAGGAGAGGAGTTTTAGTGGTTTGAGATTAGAAACCTGTGCGAGTATATCCAAGTTTGGGGCTTTGTGCATTTTTTTCGCGTGTTTCGCGGTTTTTACTCC
>CAIJLM010000231.1 GCA_903821495.1 uncultured Chthonomonas sp.
AAAGCGCCGCCCGTCATATGCGCGACCTGTTTGATATGGGGTTCGTGAATGTCGTTGCGGGACCCCGCGCCGCGCTGGCGGAATCGCAAGAGAGTAATGACGCGGGGCTACTGTTTGGCTCCGCCCCGAATATCTACACTCTCACTCGCATGGGAGCGAAAGTTCTCGTGCAGACGGGCGAACTCGTCGCTCCGCCGCCCGTTCTGAAATACGGTCCCAAGAACCATCTTTTTCTGGCGCACGAGTTAGGCATTCGCGATGTGCGCGTCTGGCTCACTCGAACGGCGCGCTCTTTAGAGGAACATCGGATAGAGCGTTGGCGGGATGGAGTGGAGGCGCATATCGATTTGGAGCGCGCTCACACGCCTCGCGTAGCGCGTCCTGACGCCTGGTTCGTCTACGGATTTGGCAAGCGCGTGTTGCTTGGGCTCGTAGAGCTAGACCGTGGCACGGAACGAGGTGGAACGCGCTGGCAGGAGAAGTTAGCCGCCTATGGAACGCTGTTTCAAACAGGCAAGCTCAAAGAGGCGACAGGCTATAGCAGGGCGCGTATTCTGGTTGTCGTCCCTAACGCCGCTCGTCGCGATGCGCTCGCAAACCTCATTCAAAATGCGGCTTCTGGCGGGTTAGCGGAACGGTTCTGGCTGGCGGAGCGCTCGTGTTTGGAGCGACCGGAGATGACGCAGGCGGTCTGGCGCATCCCCGGCGACTCCCAACTGCGTCCGCTACTCTCCCCCGAACTCCTATCCGAAGAGAGCGAATGAAACGGGGCTCTTAAACAAGACGCTTCTTCTTTTCGGCGCGTTTGCTCTGCACAATTCCGCGCACCACGCCGACCTGTTCGTGCATATCTCGCACGAAGTCGGGGTCTAGTTTGGTATAAATCAGCGTGGTCTTCGTGTCTTTGTGCCCGGCGATGCTTTGCGCCGCCAACAGGTTGTACTTCGCCAATCGGTTCAGGCTATACCGACGTAGACTGTGAAGCGAGATATTCGTGGTAAGCCCTGCAAACTTCACGTACTTCTTGAGGGATTTGAGGAACCGTCCCTCGTCAATCCGCCCTCCTGTTTCGCTCAAGAAGAGCCCTCCTTCGTCTTCCTCTTTCGGTACGTTTGTCATCACCCGCTTGCGAACCTTGAGCCATATCGCAATCGCGTCGGCGCAGTCTTTTGAAACGGGAATAGCGCGGGGTTCGCGTCCTTTGCTCTGGCGGATGGTCATTTGTCGTTGCGCCGCCTGATAGTCGTCCATCTTCAGGCTGAGGATTTCTCCGATTCGGCAGGCGCTGTCCAGAAGGAGGAGAATGAGGGCGTAGTTGCGCTCCCGGTGGAAGGAGCGTTTGTTGGCGGGAGAGAAGCGAATTTCTTCGTTGCGGGTTGGATCCCAATAGGAGGGTATAGCGGCGAGTAACGACCTCATATCCTCTTCGGTGGGCATATACTTGGCGGGAGTGGGAGCGTTGCGAACCTCATAGTCTGCAAGAAGGCTTCGAGGAATGGCGTCGTTTCGGACGCACCACTTCATGAAGACCTTGGCGGTCAGCGCGTCGTGGTGGAGAGTGGTCTGAGACTTACCCTCCTCCGAGCGGAGGACAAGATACTCATCGAGGTGGCGTTTTCCGAAGCGTTCAAGCGGAACGTTATTGAGATTCGCCCATCTCGTCAGCCCCGCAAGTTGCGTCGCATAGAAGCG
>CAIJLM010000232.1 GCA_903821495.1 uncultured Chthonomonas sp.
AATCCCCTCAGTTCCCTCGGGTACCTCCCCCTTATGAGAGGTTTCTATCCTGAAGTGTATGTTAGGAGAAGTAGATGAAAAGTCGTTTTCTTTGCACTGTCCCTTGCCGCCTATCAAGATATGTCCTAGCGGCTATCTTGCTTGCGGGTCTTCTTATAGCGCCCCGCTCTGCATCGCTCGCGCAAACCGCGCCGCTGTATGCGTGGGGAGACAACTATTACGGTCAACTAGGAGATGGAACGAATGGGTACAGTCTTGTACCCACCCAAACCGTAGGGCTGACCAATGCCGTTCAGATTGCCAGAGGAGCGTCTCACACGCTCGCCCTCAAGTCCGACGGAACCGTATGGGCATGGGGAAGCAATAGATTCGGCGAACTAGGCGATGGCTCCAACATGGAGCGCGATTTACCTGTGCAGGTCACAGGACTCAGCGGTATTATTCAGATTGCGGGGGGCGAAGCGCACTCCATCGCCCTCAAGTCTGACGGAACTGTATGGGCATGGGGCGATAACTCTGCGGGGCAACTAGGGCTAGGTAAGGTGCAAGAAACGTCCACTCCCCTTCAGGTATCAGGGTTGACAAAGGTGATTCAGATAGCCACAGGCAGTTACCATACGCTCGTTATCCGAAAAGGCGGCGCAGTATGGGCATGGGGCTTCAACGATGACGGCGAGGTAGGGGATGGAAGCGGAACTCAGCAGAGCTCGCCCGTTCAGGTCGCGGGGCTCGCGAACATCGTTAAAATTGCGGGAGGCTTCTATCACTCCCTCGCCGTAAAATCGGATGGAACGGCTTATGGTTGGGGAAGCAACTACACAGGGCAGTTAGGCGATGGAACCAATACAGATAGACTCAGCCCCGTAAAAATCTACGGCGCGACAGGCGCGACAAACGTAACGGCGGGCGGATACCATAGCCTACTTTTAAAATCGGATGGAACGGTGTGGGGAACAGGTAATAACGCCGACGGTCAACTTGGCAACGGCACGTATGAGACGACGTTTATTATGTTTCCCTGCCCCGGAGTTGCAAACGCCACGCAGATTGCGGCGGGCGGCTCTCACTCGCTCGCGCTTGCTTCTGATGGTAGCGTAATGGCATGGGGAGATAATCACGGCGGGCAGTTGGGCGATAACATGAACGAACTGACTTCGCCCGTAGCCGTCTCCGTTCCCAACCTCGCAGGAGCCTCGCAGATACAGGCGGGAAGCGCCTACTGTATCGCCCTCAAATCGGATGGAACGGCGCTAGCGTGGGGCGATAACGCCGACGGTCAGCTTGGCAACGGCGGACATGGCAAAAGAGACGCGCCGCAAATGGTCGCAGGAGTAGGCGACATCCTACAGACTTCAGGTGGCTACTATCACCAACTCGTTTTGCAACCCAACGGAACCGTGTGGGCGTGGGGAGCCAACTTTGTCGGGCAGGTTGGCGATGGAACCTATTTTGAGAGAGATTCAGCGGTCAAGATTCCCGGATTGAAGAGCATTACTCAGATAGCGGGCGGAGGTTTTCACTCCCTCGCTCTAAAGTCGAATGGAACCGTGTGGGCATGGGGAGATAACTACTACGGCGAACTAGGAGACGGAGGCAGTGAATATAGCAGCGCCGTCCCTGTGCAGGTTCAGGGGCTGACGAATGTTGTGCAGATATCGAGCGGAGCCTACTCCTCATTCGCTGTCAAATCGGACGGAACGGTATGGGCGTGGGGCGACAACTACTTCGGCGAACTAGGAGATGGAGGCTCGGAGTACTTCAGTAACGTCCCTGTTCAGGTGGCGGGTATTACTGGCGCTACGCAGGTCTCAGGGGGTGCTTTCCACGCGCTCGCCATTAAATCCGATGGAACGGCGTGGGCGTGGGGCGACAACTACTCCGGCGAACTAGGAGACGGAGGTTTCGAGTACTATAGCGGTATCCCCGTGCAGGTTCAGGGTATCGCCACAGCGATTCAGATAAGCGCAGGATACTCCCACTCCGCCGCCCTCCTCTCCGATGGCTCGGTATGGACATGGGGAGACAACTACTTCGGTGAACTAGGAGACGGAGGCTCGGAGTACTACAGCAGAGTCCCTGTACTGGTAGCGGGGCTACCCGGAGCCGTTCAGATAGCGGCGGGCGACTCTCATGTTCTCGCGCTTACGATGGATGGAAACGTATGGGCGTGGGGCGATAACGGTACCGGACAACTCGGCGACGCTTCCGCCGAACTCGTTAGCGGCGTTCCTGTACAGACGATGGGCTTAATGAACCAGACCTTTATCAGCGCAAACGGTTTCAACAGCTACTCAACGCAAGCGGTGGTACAGAACACCACCCTTGTCGCCCCTAGTATCACGGCGCCCTTCGGGAAGTCTTTCAACCTATCGGCGACTCTCAAATTCGGGACATTCGGAAGGCTACTTATCAACCAGCCCGTCTCGTTCTCGGTGGATGGCTCCCTCATCGGAGTAGCGAACACCACCGCCACAGGCAAGGCGATTATCTCTGTAGGAACTCACTTCAACATCGCAACGGGAACCCATACCATTGACGCTACATTTATGGGCAGTGGTCTCTACAACGGCTCTCAAGCGACCGCACCCCTCATCATAAGCAAGTCCGACACATCTCTCTTCGTAGGGTCGATTTCGGGACAACCCGGCGATGCCAAGAATCTCGTCGCAACCCTGAAACGCAAGTCAGACGGAGCGCTTCTTAGCGATCAAACTTTGACCTTCAAAATAGATGGCAGTGTTTACGCCACTCCCGCAACAAATGGCTCAGGTAGAGCCATCCTCCGATACAAGTTCGACGAGACCTATGCGGTAGGCGCTCATACTGTGACGGTAGAGTTCGCTGGCGACGCTGACCATAACGCAAGCGTAGGAAGCGGAGACCTCACGGTCAACCAGTCTCCAACCAAAGTGGGCGCAAGTTCGCTATCGGGGAAAGCCGGTAAAACGGTGGTTCTCAAGGGAAAACTTATCCGCTTGTCCGACAAGGCTCTCTTGATGGGACGAACGGTGCGCTTCCAAATCGAGGGAGTAGACGCAGGTAGCGCTGTAACCGATGCAAACGGCGAAACAAAACTGAACTACACGATACCCCTCACTCTGGCGGCGGGCGCTCACACCATCACCACGCTCTTTGATGGAGACTCCTTCTACATGAGTAGCGCGGACAGCAAGGCTACGCTTATCGTCAAGTAGTCGCGACGCTCTAGCGCATACACTTGTCCCCTGCCCTCTTGTAGCGCAGGGGATTTTTCTGTTTGACTTGACAAACCGCCCTTTGTCTGCTACGATTCCACATCAATATCTACAAAATTCCCAACGCAAGCGAGGCTACTTTTTCAATGAAACTCTGTCCAAGATGCGCGGCTCCTTTAGAGGAGACTCGCGTCGGAGCCGTACTGGTGGATGGTTGTAACGGATGCGGAGGCGTATGGTTCGACTATCAAGAGATGAACGCTATCGCTCTAGCCGCGCAACTCTCCTACCTAGAGGCGCGTTTTCAGCCGAACCCCGCGCATAAAGAGATACAACACAACCCTGTATGTCCTGTCTGCAAAATAGACCTTGTCGCGTTTACTTTTCAACACTCGCCCGACATCATTCTGGATAGCTGTACGCAGTGTAAAGGGATATGGGCGGATGAGGGCGAAACTCAGGCGATATTTCGACGCATACTAGAGATGCAGGGCGTGACGGAGGCGCTTTTCCGCAAGACAGAATCGGTGCGCCAAAAGGCGCGTCAGGCGATTCGGTTTCTCGCGCAAATCGCTTGCCCGCAGTGTGGCAAGGCGAACCCGCGTGTTAGCCTTCAGTGTAGCGCGTGCGGAAGCGACATAGATGGCAACGACAAGGCGCTCTGTCCGCTCTGCGACCAGCCGCTCAATCAGATTTCGATGGGCGAAAGCCCGTTGGAAGCGTGCCCTGAGTGCTGTGGAGTCTGGATTTCTCTAAAACACCTGTCGTTGGTGGCGCGTCATCCGATTGATGAGATAGCGCAGATGGAGGAGGCGTTAGGGAGACCGCAGGTCGTCTATTCGCCCGAAGACATAGAGGCGATTCACCCCGTCTGCCCGCGTTGCAATCAGGCGCTAGAGGAGCGAGCTTACGCCTATCACTCAAACGTTAAAATCGAGGTATGCGTAACGTGCGACGCGGTTTGGCTAGAGCGTGGCGAACTGGTTCGCGCCGCAGGCTACTTGCAAAAGACCCTCTCCTAGAACGAACCGAGATACCGAATGTAGGCGGTGGTTCCCTTGTACGTATTCACCAGTTTGCGCCCCCTCTCTACGCCGAGAACCGAAACAGCGGTGGAGAGACCGTCGGAGGTAAGCCCGTCTTTCGCGACAATCGTCACCTGAATCCTATCCGTGAGGGCGTTTCCGGTACGCGGGTCTACGATATGCGAGTAGCGCTTCCCGCCTATCTCCACAAACTGCTCGGTATCGCCGGAGGTGGAGATAGCGCAGTTCGAGAAGAGTAGTACAGGCGGAGCGGAGGCGTTCTCGGCGTTCGCAACCTGAATACGCCAACCGGGTTGTCCGGGCGGGGGGTTCGTAACCACAATGTCGCCTCCCGCCT
>CAIJLM010000233.1 GCA_903821495.1 uncultured Chthonomonas sp.
CTTTGCTGAAAAGCGTTTCGTAATTTCCATTGCGAACGCCGTTTTGGAGCGCAGAGACGAGGCTTTCCGATTCGGTCAAAATCATCTCCGCGTAGAGGTTATCGGTATTGGAGTGGCGCGGCGTTTTGCTGGCTACTTCATGGGGGAGGCGTAGCCCGACAATATCGCGGAGGGCTTGCAGGTCGCGGTCATAGAGTCTGCGTAGCTCCTTATCCTCATTCAGATAGCGTATGCTAATGGAGAGGAGGTTGATTTCGGTGACTTTGAGCCAAGACAGAACCATTTTACGTATCAGTTGGCGTTGCGCCACATTCACGCACAGCCCGATGGGAAACTGGCGTAGCCCTACGCCAAAGGTGGTGTAGCAGTTCGGGTAGCCGAGGTTGTCGGCGGGTACAGCCGTGAAGTTCTGTTGCATATCGTGGAGTCGCGCCCCGAATGCGTCGCGCCCCCCTTGACACGTTAGGCGCATGAAAACATAGTCCGCTATCTTCTTTTCAAGGCGATGCATCGCTTGCCCCGCGCTGTTGGCGAGGTTAGTCTCCTGTTGGCGCGGCGACACGAGCGTAATGAAGTCGTAGGGAGTCTGCTTGCCTATCTCTGGCGGAAGCGCTTCGTCTCCATACTGGGCTTGGAAGATATTCTCTGGCTTGCAAAAGTGGTCGAGTTCTTGAATAAGGGCGACGGAGTTTCGCATCTGCGAGGGCATCTCTGTAAGCCCGACAGCGGCGATGGCGGAGATACCCTCCGTTTCACACACGCCGGAACTCACCTGCGCCTTACGCACCACCTGAGAGAGAAGATAGCCTAAATCGATGAAGGTTCCTGAGCCGGTTCCGCCGCCTCCCGAAGATACCACAAACACGAGCATCGAGCCGGCTTCGTTGCCCTCCGCGTCGCTACGAAGCGCCTGAATTTCGCGTAGGAGTCTCTCCCGTATTTCGCGCAGGTTGCTTGTGGCGAGAAACGCCAGCCGCCCCATCATACGCACGCCCTTCACCCCGCCCTCAAAGTTCTGAGCGGTGATATTTTGGCGCAGAATCGGGTCGAACCAGTCTTTCATCTTTAACGATTGCGAGGTGGAGGACTCTGGGCGTTGCAGGTCTTCCATCTTTTGAATGGGGACGCGCAACGGATAGGCGTTTTCTCGGTATTTCTCCAACGCCTCGTTGTCTCTCATGTCGGTATCTATGAAAAGGTATTTTATGTTGGGCGGGTCAGGGGTTCCATAAGCCATTTGCAAACGCTTACGAAGGTTGTACACAACCTCTTTACCCGTTCCTCCGAGCGCGATAATTAGTGCGGGACGACGCATTTCAGATGCCTCCTTTCATTCACAAAACGCTCAAGAGCGTAGGCGCGGGCATTTGAGCCAGAAATAGGCGAGTAGCCCCCCAAAGAGCGCTACGAGGATAAGAAAATTGACCAGAGCCATGAGGTCGCCTTGCCAGAAGAGCAGGTAGTCCGTATGGTAGGGCGACAAGAGAACCAGATAGAGTAGGAGGCTCCAAAGCCCCGCCGTCCATGCGTAGCGAATAGCGAGGGAGGGAGGCAGTCTGCACAGGCGCAGGTAGACCAACGGGAACAGGATGCAGTAGACGACAATAACCGCGATAGAGAACTCTATCAACAACCAGAGCAGGGCGTTTGGGTTTGAAAAAAGTATCACTTTCCGTTCTCCTTTGGAAACTATTGGCAAACGTTCTCTTTGCTAGGGAGCGGTATCGGTTCCGAATGAGGTTCGCTCTGTTGCGAGAGCGTTAAGAAAAAAAAGAGCAGCGCCGCGCTGATAACGGCTACCAAGACGATATTGAAGAACGTAGAGTTCGCTTCGCGTCCCGGTGTAAAGTCCATCTCTACCTCTACGCCGTTACGCAGTTCGAGGTAGAGGCGAGTCTTTTTTTGATGCGGCAAGGTTACGCTTGTGTAGTCGATATGCTTGGCTTCGGCGACGAGCGAAACCTCCGGATGCGCTTTGGTTAGGCTCCACCTCCCCGTAATCCCCATAACTCCCTCGCTGAGGGAGAGTGTGAGGAGATGCTTTGGAGTCAGCGCGTCCCCCGGCTCTTTGATACAGGTAGGCAGATAGATGTCGTTCGGGCTTTTGGGGGCGGCGCTTGTTTCGCAAGCGTAGATACGAATTTCGCGTCGCTCCCACGTAATCGCGCTCTGAAGTTGAGAGCGCCTCAAACTGGTCTTGATAACGATAGGGCTTTTCAGGCGCTTTCGCACGTACCAGTAGCACCCCGCCATCGCTCCCGCACATAGAAGCATAAGCGCGTAGAGGGCGTATTTAGGGGAGGTCTTCTCGGCGGGGGCGGGTAGATTCCAGTTGGCGGGACGAAGCCTATATCGTTCCGGAATATCCCTCTGTTTGCTTTTCGCGCCGCCCTCTACCGCCCACAAAACATCGTATTTTATTTCTGGCTGGTTCTCACCTTTGCGCGAAATCCCCTCTCTCAGCATATCGCCATCGCCCTTCACGAACCTTTTTAGTTCGTCTCTATAGGGCTGTTCAAACCTGCGGTCTGTCCCTTGCACGGTCACGCCATTCACGCCGTATATTTTGTGAGTAATCATAATGGCGACTATCAGATGGCTCTTGTCGCTCTCTCTAAAAAGGTTCGCCTGCCTGAGAAGTTCGCTCTTCGCCCTATAGTAGATGTCGGGCGCGGGCTTTTTGCCTTTGACAAGAAGGGCGTTTAGCTGTCCTCCAAACCTCTCCTCATCCTTAAATGTCTTCACCTCTCCCGGCGCAAGATGAACCTCCGCGTCAAAATTGTAGAGAGTGAGCCTGTCGTTTGCGGTAAGAAATTCGGCTCCTATTTTCGTTAGCGCCCACTGCACATCGGCTTGCGCGGTTCCGCGCATCCCTTCCGCAGTGTCGAGCATAAAAACGAGATGTAGCGGATACTTGCACGGGTCTATATCCTTGCCAAGCGTTTGTGAAATCAGGGCTTTGTAGAGTTTGTACCCCTCCTCTTCGGGCGTGTCCGCTCGAACGAGTGTGGCTTGGCTCCACAGAAGAAGCCAAGCCGCTGCGGCGAGAAGCGAACGCCAGTATGCGGTCGCCCCAATATCTCGTTTTGGCATAGCGCGGTCGCCTCTCACAGCGCGGGTAGCATCTTCGTTTGAATGGCTCCGCTGGTCATGTTCACAAGGAGAAGGCGATTGGCGGAGTAGAGGAGACGTATCTTCTTTTTGAATCCGGGGTGAACGCCGTGCATATACTGCATCGCTTTGAGAGGAGGTCTTCCCCATGCAAAGTAGTGTTTCGTCATTCCCACCGAATGAAAGACAATATAGGGTTGAGCGCCGTAGGGTATCGACATGATCTCCATGTTTTTCTCTTCCGCGCCTATAAGAAGAGTGTCTCTGCGCCTTGTATCGTCGGGCGCGTCTTTAGAGAGCCATAGCAGGTTCATGTCCTTATCTAGGGCGTAGAAATGGCTATCTTCTATAATCAGTGAACGCATTTGACGATTGGGCGACCAGCGAAGGGGTATCTCTCTATGGCGTTCAAAACTGCCTATCGAAAAAGTAAGCAGTTGAAAATCGCCGTCCATATTACGAACGCTTGAGTCTGGATGAAAGAGAACCGCTCCGTAGTCGGCGCTCACATTCCACGCCTGAATGTGGGTCTGCGGGGGAATGGGCAGGCTACGCACTTTGCCTCCGCCCCGCCCTTCAATGTGGTAGAGAGAGCCGTTTTGCGCGAAGAGATAGAAGCCCGTGTAGTGCGGTAGAACGCTACGGTTTTGGGGCGTGTTTTGGTTCGGCGTATAGGAAGCCAACGACTCCTCCATGAAGGGTTTCCTGCGCCTTTGGCAGAGGTCGGAGAGAGAGTAGAGGCACGCCCTCTGCTCTCTATTAGTAGCGCCCACAAGG
Source organism: uncultured Chthonomonas sp. (assembly GCA_903821495.1). Taxonomy (GTDB): domain Bacteria; phylum Armatimonadota; class Chthonomonadetes; order Chthonomonadales; family Chthonomonadaceae; genus CAIJLM01. Next base: position 3,889 of record CAIJLM010000233.1, read on the forward strand.
AGTAGCCACTCCTGACTCAGCGTGACGGAAAACTTCTGAAAATCCTCTCCAGAGAGTTGAAAGAGCGGCTCCCCATTTCCTGCGTGATACCCGTACACCATGCTCTGATAGCGAAGAAGAAGCGCGTAGGTTCCTACCTGTAGGCTGGCGACCTCTCCCTCCGCCAAGCCCATTTTAGAGACGTTCGGCAGAGCGATGTCTCTGAACTTGCGTACTGGCTGAAGCGTAAAAGCGTCTAATACATCCACTTTGCCCGCGCTATTGAGTATGTAGAGGCGGTTGTGTCGCGCTTGAGCGTCGAGGAAGGCGACATCCCCCACAAAAGGGCTGATATACTCCCTTTCCGGTTCGGGGGAGGAGTTTTCCGAATTGAGTTTGGCGTAGAGCGCCGTGGCTGACGCAGGGTCTCCGCTTGCGGGCGATAGGTCGTAAAGAGGCGCGCCCATCGGCTCGGCGGAGGGTTGACGTACAGGAGCGCCGCTGTCTTGATAGCGATAGAGCGAGCCGCACGAGGGGCAACAGGGCGATTGCTGGAAATAGGCGTTCTCCCCGCACTCAGGGTTAAGGCACGAGGCGAAGTGGGCTACGCCGCAATGGGCGCAGTACCGGTGACGCGCGCTAACTTCGGGTAAGGTTTTTCCGCAACGACATATCGACATTTTGTTACTCTCTAGCGAAGTGACGATTGAAATTAACAGCGAAACGCCTATTTAGAGAAATCACTGGGTATACTACTTCCACTGGTGTCTATTAAAATATCAAAATAACTGCTCTTTTGTCAATAGAATTACAAAAATGAGTAAAAAAAGTTGTTATGAGACTCAAAATACCGCAAAATAGAGAGGTGTTCGTTGTAAAAGTAGTGAAATTATTAGCGCTATGTAGTAAAATAGGATTATAGTGTTACACTTATGAAGCGAGTAGGGAGAGTGAAGTAGAGAGCCTGTCACACTGGATAACGCCCATATGGGGGAGAGAAGCGATGATTTTTTTGCCATTTTTTGTAGATAACCCAGAGGAAAACCTTGAACGCCTCTATCCTCCCAGTATGTTCCGAAATGTCGATAGAGACCGCTTCAAGCGCCCTGTAGAGGAGACGAACGCCAAAAATGATACCGAACTGATGGGTATCACCGCTAAACTACTCGAAAAGCTACGCCCTCTTTGCGAGGAGATTTTTTGGGATAAGTGCGCCTACTGCGAACGAAACATTCCGACATTTGAGGAGAGAGTAGCCTACTGGCGACCTGCGGGCTATACCCAAAACCCAGTGACAAAAATTCAGGAGAAGGGTAGCTACCCCTGGTTTCAAAATGAGCCGCGCAACGTCTACTACTGCTGTAGCTCCTGTGCCGTAAGCCAAAACAATCAGTTCCCTACGCAGGAGGCGCTCTCTGATGCCCGCAACTGGGCGGTGGCTCAAAGAGAGGTTCCTCTCCTGCTTGCGCCTTATGAAGACGACCCAAGCAAGCACCTAAAGTTCTGCGCGGATGGCGCGGTGGAGGCGCAAATAGATTCGGAAACAGGAGAAAAATCCCCTAGAGGCGAAGCGACCATCAAGGTATTTGGGCTCAACAGGGCTGACTTGGTGGCAGAGCGCCATCAAACTCTTGAGCAGTTCAGAGAGCGCTTAAAAGATGGGGGAGACACCCACTGGTTGAACAGATGGCTCGACCCTTCTCACCGTTTTGCGGGAGCGTTGTGGCAGGAGTATAGAAGGAACGTCTGGAGCGGTAGCCATAGCCTTGCCCATGTGGCGGCGCTACAGCGGGTGACAGAGAGAGAGAACGCTATTACGGTTGCTGTCGGGAAGTTGGAAAAGCAGTCCGTGAGTGAAGCGCAGAGGTCGCCTGAAGTAGCGAAAATCGCGATATCTAGACGATATACCCCTCCGCCAAAAACCACCTCTGTAAAAATAGAGAGCGTTCTCATTAGAGACTTTCGAGGCATTCACTACCTCGAACTAAAAATGCCTGCGCCCTCTGAAGATGTCGCCATCACGTTTGACCCCACCCTGAGAAGCCTACTCAAGCCGCACGCACGCTCTGATGATGTGGCTTCCGCGCCTTGCCTACTTCTTTTGGGAGAGAACGGCGCCGGCAAGACCGATGTGTTGCAAGCCATCGCGCTTGCGCTTCTCACTAATCACGAGAGAGAGAGCCTCGCGCTCGACTCTTCAAAGTTTGTGAATCAGGGCAAGGATAAAGCCAGCGTTAAAATTACGACGGATAGGGGCGTATTTTCGCTACAGATTACTGCAAAAGAGGGCTTCCAGTCCACCCTTCCTACAGGGTTCGAGGCGACAACTCCCCCTCCGCTTTTATTGGGTTACGGCACGTTTAGAGATGTGCGCCCCTTAAATGACGCTCGCGCCTCCGAAAAGCCTCCGACCCACCCTATCTGCAACCTATTCAAGAATAGGGACTACTTGCTGGATACAGAGTGGTGGTGCGAACACGACAGAGAGATATTGAACATAGCGGCGAGGCTTATTCCTCACAACGCAGTGAAGCTAAAAAAAGAGGATGGAAAGCCTCTCGTAAACCTGTTCGCCACGCAGGGCGGGGCGGACAACCTTGGTATTGACCAACTCTGTAGCGGTCATAGAGCCATTGTCAGCCTCGTTTGCGATATCATCTACAAACTGCAAAATCTTAGCGGAATCCCCGTTACAGAGAGAAAAACAACGGAAGGTATTGTGCTTATAGATGAGTTGGAACTTCACCTCCACATCTCATGGAGGCAAATCATTTTAAGGCGGCTTCGCTCGGAATTTCCTAAAGTGACCTTCATCATTTGTACGCAAGACGCGCATCTCGCCTCCTCTGGGAGAGAGGGAGAGATTCGCCGCCTCTCCCGCGAAAGCGCCTCCAGCCCGGTTAAAGTAAAAACTATTTCAGCGCAGGAACTTATGCACCAGAGCATGAGCGAAATGCTCAATACCGCCGCGTTCCGTGTGAACGAGTGACCTTTGAGATGGGAGGAGAGGAGAGACCTCCTCCTCCCTGTCTAGCCCCGCCCTAGCCTTCGGGTAGCTGTAGCGTGTAGAGAACGTCTCCGCAACGGCATTTCCCGCGCAGAGCGTAGCAAGGGCTTGTCCAGAGCGCGACTTGGCGCAAACCTACAATCTGTAGAGTGCGCTTCGACTTATCCGCCGCCGACCACTGCGCGATAACGCAACGGCAGCTTTCGCAGAGTATCTTGCCCCGCGCCTCTAGCTGTTGAGCGGTGAGGGTTATCTGTTCCATCGTTCGAATTCTCCTTATCGGTTGTCTAGGCTCTTTTGTCCATCCATCGAGCCGCAAAAATAAAGGCTTCAGGGCTGATAGCAGGGTGAAGAAAATACTCGCCCACAGTACTCTCTCCCGCAATAAAACCACATCCATAAGCCGATATTCGCACTCGAAGCCGCTTATGGCAGTTTGCGATAACTATCACGCACGAACCATCGCAAAAGAGGTTCTCGGCAGGGATTTCCGCGTCTGATTCCGCATCCGCGTCTTCCACATCCTCCGCGTCTGTAGCGACCTTAAACACGTAGGGGCGGTCTCCGAAGACTTGCTCTAATGCGCCCATGAGTTGGTAGTACCTGCCCTGTGCGGGAGGCGTTAAACCCGAAAACGAGTGCGCCGGGTGCGCCCAGTGGAAGAGCGCAGGCATCCCTAGCCCGAAAGTCTTGTCGAGCAGATAGAGTTCGCGCTGGGTGATTTCTGTCGCCTCCCCCTGTTCTATCTGAGCGATGCGAAACTCAGAGAGTCTCGTCTCTTGCGACATAGCCCAGAGAGACATTCCTGCTTTGACGCGCTCTGTAGCGACTGCTCTCCCCAATGGAGTAATGTTCATTGTCTAGTGTTCCTTTCAGCCAGACTAAGCAATACGGCAAGCCTCCTCTGTTTAAGAGTAGAGTAGCGGCTTAAACAGGTATCGCCACAAGCGACAAGGTTCGTACAAAGAAAATAGTCGTGCGTATTTTTAGGTGGAATAATATTCACACTATTATCAATTTGTCCAGTCGAGAGATATATCCTCAACTAGACGGATGTACGAACGGCAGTCGGAAAATTCTGAGCGATACAGGCATAGTCTAACTCCTTCGTTCGCCATTGTCTCTAGGATGTGAATTTATTGTGCGTGTATTTCCGAGGGGTGTTTAGAAGGCGTGAGTAGAGGGTTTATGAAGCGTGCGCTTCGTGAAGCGTGGATATACGCTACGTTTAGGATGTTCGTATTTCTATCTCAAAAGAGGGAAAAACATGAGTTTGGAAAAGTCTCTTTACCTGATGGGCAAGCCGCGTATATCGCCCGAAAACAAGGCGCAAACAAGAGTGTCGCACAGGCTGTTTCAGGTCGCCGCCTACTGCGTCAAGCATCATCTGAACAAGCGCGACGACAAAGGCTTAACCCCAAACTTGCTGATAGACGACAAAGGCTTAACCCTGGACTTGCTGATGGAAGAGATATATTCGGCTGACAAAACGGACGCGAGCGGCGATACTACTACGGGTAGCAGAAACCTTATCTCTCAGTATGTGAGCGAGTTGAATAGAGAGTTCGCCTCTGAGTACGCGGGGTTGAATGGATGGATGGAGAGACTCAGCGAAACTCGCGTAGACATCGGCGAGTTCACCAGCGAGGCGCGAGCCGTTACTAACGCCGCCGCCACTGCGGAGACCGCCCGCGTCTTCATGAGGAAGGCTGTTCCCTTGATGAATGGGGTCTTTCTGCCTATAGAGTGGAAACATACTTGGGTGATAGAGTGGCGCAAAGAGATAGACTCTCGGTATGCCAAAGCCCTAGAACGAGCCTACACGCTACTTTGCGACGATTCTTTGGAAGACCGCATGGAGATGTTTGACAAGGCGAAGCGGTATCGAACGTTAGTAGCGGGGCGCGACTTGTCATGCGCTTTGCCCACAGCGGAGGAGATATGGGAAAAGCTGGAACAAGAGAGGCGTCGGCAACCGCCAATCGTACTCTTGATGGAGAGAACTCTCCCTCAAGAGAGGATTGAGCTACCTCAAGGAAGTGAACCCAAAAGAGAAGATACCTCCTCTCAAGCCAGCGCGCCTCTTATGCTTGGGGGCTTTACCGATACCGATACGGTTCTGTTGGGGGTGGTGGCTCTCTTACCGGGGCAGGCGTGGGTAGAAGTAGAGGCTATCGCCAGCCGCTTTTTGACTGACGACTCGACAAGTAAGACTTGGGCGGAGGCGGATTTAGAGCGATTGGGAGTTCTGAAGACATATAGCGGGGCGGTCGAGAGAGCGTATCTCAAAAATGAGAGAGATGGGCGAGTCTGTATTGAGGAGTTTTGGAAGCGCTTCAATCACCAGAGAGAGAGGGTTTGGAGGTGGCTTGCGAACTATGGAGGAAGCCACGACTCTGAAATAAAGACGAGTTTTGCGCTCTGCCTCCATGAGTTTATACGCTGTTGCCGTGATGGCGTTGAGATGGGCGTGCTACGGCTTTGGCTAGACACCCCCCACTTTCCCGCTACGCCAGAGAGAGACCGCCAAAACGCGCTCATTGCGCTCGAAAAAGCCTATGAAGAGGAGAGTGCGCAGAAAGATGCGCTTCTTATCTTGAAAACATGGAGCGAAACCCGTAAAATCCCGCTTCTACAAGCCACCGCTCTGCTTTGCGGACGGGGCTTGGCGAAGCGTCACCCAAACGAAGGGCGCAAGATATTAGCGACTATCCTCGAAAAAGAGGGTAGTTTGGCGAGTTATGTAGGCGTGGGAGTGAAAGGTTATTTGAAAGGGGATGCAGAGACTACTTTTTCTGTGTTGAGCGAACTGAGCCGATGGAAGCGTGATATGGTATGGAAAGACGCTAGAGGGGAGGAACACTCGCGTGATACTGAGATACTGAGGATATTTCTTATGCTTATGCACGAGGAGCGCGCAACGGAGCCGTCGCTACTTCTGAAACACGCCACAGAGAGTGAAAGGGTATACCGCCTCTGCGCGGAGTTATTCTCAGATGCCATCTTGAATAACACCTATAAAGATGAGGCGTGGTGCGAGTTCTCCTACTGGCTTGACTATGCAGAGAGCGATTTACACTACATGGATACTCTGAAGAGAGTATATCGTCACAATACAGTAGCGCAAGAGCATCTAAAGGTCTATTTTGAACTCTATCGCAACGAGTTTAAGGAGAGTTACTGCGCCATTGTCGAAAACGAAGACATAGATGTTAACACAGGGCGCAGAGACTACCTCTCTGATTGAGACTTTGCAAACAGCAGTCGCGCCACTCTTCCAAGTAACTGTTGGATTTCAACTCGTATTGGTCTACTACTTTGGTGAATTGGCTCTCATCGTATTCCGTTTTCGTTGTAATCAGAAGATAGAGTATCTGCGCTAATATGTGAGCCGTTGCAGTGACGCCGCTTGGATTGCCTAATAAAGAAAAACGCCATCATGACGCATAAGCAGGCAAATGTAAGTACAGATAAAAGGGTACGGTAGTGAAAATACAGATGATATTCCACAACCTCCATGCAGATTTCTAGTTCGTTTTTGCGGAATTTGGGGTAGGATATGGAAGAGTTGGAGGCGCAAAATCCGTGATAGATTTCGAGATAGAGATTCCAGTGGAGTGCGCTATAGAATCGTTGGAGGCGGAAGTGGAGGCTTGGGCTAATTCAGTAGGGCTGACCTGTACATTGAAGTCTTCACTCTGTAAGTTTCCGGGAAGCGTGCATTGGCATTTCAAACGGGGCGCGACGCGCGGAACGCTTGAAGCGACGCTCTCCCCCTCTCAGAGGCGACTCTGGTGTTCCGTACAGGCGGGGCGGGTGGGCGACTGGCAGGAAGAGGCTGCGATAGGTCTCCAAACGTGGATTCGCGGTTGAACATATAAGAGCGATTATGAGACAAGCCCTTCTCACAAAACGGCTGATGAGGGGGGGCGAGGTTAAAATAAGGGGCGCGAACAGATTTCTACAGCCCTGAACTCTTACGTGAAGAGACAAAGAGAGTATAATGATAGGAACTCTTAGGGCGACCAACTTAGTAAGACAGGAACACAGCAAGCTAGTGAGCGAGAAACTAACAGACCTCTATCAACAACTCCTTGTAGCAATTGGGGAAGACCCCCACCGTGAAGGGCTACAGAAAACGCCCGAACGCGCCGCGAAAGCCTTTCAATTTCTTACGCAAGGCTATCAGCAAGACCTCGCGCAACTCATTAATGGCGCGGTATTCGAGACCGAATACGACGATATGGTTATCGTGCGCGATATTGAGTTCTATTCGCTCTGCGAACACCACCTCTTGCCATTTTTTGGGCAGGCGCATATCGCCTATATTCCCGACGGCAAGATACTAGGGCTATCGAAGTTCGCCCGCGTGACAGATATGTTTGCGCGACGGCTACAGGTTCAGGAGCGCCTCACCACGCAGATAGCGGAGGCGATTCAGGAGACGCTAAACCCCAAAGGAGTCGCTGTCGTACTTGAGGCGAAACACCTCTGCATGATGGCGCGGGGCGTAGAGAAGCAGAACAGCAACATGGTCACGAGCCATGTTTTGGGCGCATTCCGCACAGATAGCATGACCCGCGCCGAGTGCATGAACCTGCTCAAGAAGGGAAGCGCTCGATAGCGCTATCTAGCGGTTCTCGACTTTGACTATTTTGAAATGTAATTTTCCGGTCCTCTTCTTGAGGAGAAAGGGGTCTGTACTATCATGCTGATTCGTAGTTTTCAGAGGCTTACGCGAGCCGCCTTCTTGCAGGGCTTATTCGCCCTTTTACTACTACTTCCCGTCCTCGCTTTTGGGCAGGAAGCCCCCTACAAGGTCGCAGACCACTACTCCAAGTTTGAGGCGTATATCCCAATGCGCGATGGGAAGCGGCTCTATACGGTAGTCTTCACGCCAAAAGAGCGTGGCGATAAGCCCTACCCTTTTATGATGATACGCACCTGCTACAGTATTCCCTACGGAACCAACAACTTCCCGGGACGGCTGGGGCCCTCCAAACAGCTGATGGAGTCGGGGTGTATCTTCGTCTATCAGGACGTGCGCGGCAAGTTCATGTCGGAGGGCGAGTGGGTGGAGGTTCGCCCCCTGCAAAAGCGGTATAGCAAAAAAGAGGACGTAGACGAGAGTACCGACACCTACGATTCGGTTGACTGGCTGGTGAAGTCGGTTCCTAATAACAACGGGCGCGTGGGTATATGGGGTATCTCCTATCCCGGATTCTACGCCGCGATGGGAGCCATAAACGCGCACCCCGCCGTTGTCGCCGTCTCGCCGCAAGCCCCCGTCTCCGAGTGGTTTATTGGCGACGACCCGCATCGTAACGGTGCGTTTATGCTCCTCGATGTCTTCTTCTTTTATGGAGGAACGGGGCGCGTGCGTGAAAAGCCCGGTATGGGGATGCAGGGCGCGTCGCTCTCTCTCGGAAACTACAAAGACTCCTATCACCTCTTTCTGGATATGGGCGCTCTTCCTGCGGTAAACGAGAAGCAGTACAAAGGGCAAATTCCTTTCTGGAACGACCTAATGGCGCATGGAACGTATGACCAGTGGTGGAAGGACAGAAGCGTTCCGCCGCGCATGAAGAACATCAAGCCCGCTATGCTAATAGTGGGAGGTTGGTTCGACGCGGAGGATATGTACGGCGCGTTGAACCTCTATCAGGCGACAGAGAAGCAGAACCCAACCGCGCAAAACAGCCTTGTGATGGGGCCCTGGTCGCATGGCGGCTGGTCGGGAGGCGATTTCGCTTCGTTTGGCGACATCGATTTCGGCTCAAAAACGGGCGCGTACTATCGCGATAACATCATCACCCCTTTCTTTATGTATCACCTAAAGGGCGAAGGGAGCCTCAACCTCCCGAAAGCGACCTCCTTTATGACGGGCGCGAATGAGTGGAAGACCTACCCCGCTTGGCCCCCCGCCGACGCAAAAGAGAAGAGCCTCTACCTGCAATCGGGGAAAGGGCTAGGCTGGAGCGCCCCTGTACAGGAAGACGCTTTCACCGAGTATGTGAGCGACCCCGCGAACCCCGTTCCCTACTCCGCCGTTGCGATGAAGCAGATGGGACGCGACTCTCGCTACCTGATTGAAGACCAGAGGTTTGCAAGCGAACGCGCCGACGTGATAACTTTCCAGACGGAGCCTCTGCAAGAGGACGTAACAACGACAGGGCGACTCTTCGCCGATATGTTCGCTAGCACCACGGGCACGGATAGCGACTTCGTAGTCAAGCTGATAGATGTGCTTCCCAACGATACGCCCGACTTTCAGGGCAAGAAGATGGGCGGCTATCAGATGCTAGTGCGCGGAAACATCCTGCGTGGCAAATTCCGCCAGAGTTTCGAGAAGCCCGTCGCTTTCAAGCCCGGCGAGGTAACGCCCGTCTCCTTTGAACTACAGGACATCTGCCACCGCTTCAAAAAGGGACACCGTATCATGGTGCAGATACAGAGTAGCTGGTTCCCGCTGGTGGATAGAAACCCGCAAAAGTTCGTAGACATCTACCACGCGCAGAACTCTGACTTTCAGAAGGCGACCACGCGCATATTCCACAGCGCAAAATACCCATCGCGCCTACGCCTAAGCGTGGAGGAGGGAAAGTAAACTCATGGAGCGAGCGCAAATCGCAACGGCGCGAGGGCGGTACAGTGAGGATGGCTTCTATGTCGTTCCGCAGGTCGTTTTTCCTAGAGAGATGGTAGCGAACGCCATAGCGGGGATGGATGCAGTTCGGCGCGGGGAGTACGATACGGGTATCGCTCCTCGCCCCTCCCCTTGGAATCCCGGCGACGACCTCAACCTACTCTGCAAGATAGAGCAACCGCAGTTCGCCAACCACGCAATACGAGAACTCCTAACCTATCCCGCGCTCGGCGAATGGGCTTCCGCGATTACAGGCGCGACTGGCGTTCAACTCTGGTGGGTGCAACTGCTCTATAAGCCTACTACGCCTGAAGGAGTCTTCCTCAAGACAAATGTGGGCTGGCATCAGGATAGACACTACTGGGGAGTGTGGGAGGAGGGGAGCGAACTCTTTACCGCATGGATTGCGCTCTCCGATGTAGAGGAGGACTGCGGGCCCATGTAGTTTGTGCGTGGCTCGCACAGGTGGGGCTTTCGGAATGAGGGCGACTTCTTCGCGCAGAACCTTGAGGCTCAGAGAGAGGGTATCTCCACCCCCGCAGGAGAGACGTGGGAAGAGGTTTCGGGGGCGATACCCGCGGGCGGAGTCACTTTCCACCACAACCTGACCTTTCACGGGTCACAGGCGAACGTATCGGGCAGACCGCGCCGTAGTTTCGCGGTGCATCTGCGAACTCAAAACTCGCGCCCTATCGGAGATAGGCGCGAGGGGCTATCCGAATTTATAGACGACGCCACTCTCTGCCCCATCCTC
>CAIJLM010000234.1 GCA_903821495.1 uncultured Chthonomonas sp.
AAGGAGCCGACGCCTTCTGTAGAGTACGCTCTTACATCTCAACCCTACGCAAGCAGGGACAATCGGTATTGACTGCACTACAACTTCTACTCAAAGGGAAACCTCTTTTCCCAGCGAGATAGCCTGAGTAGTTACGTCCCTTTTACCCTTTTCAAATGTTGCGCCGTAGGCGCAAGAGTCAAAATTTTTGAGTTTTCAACAGGGTTGGTGTAGCGCAATAAGCCTTCCGCTCTGACCCAGCCACCCCTTCCCAACCCTACCCCTTCACAAGGGGCAGGGCGAACGCCGATGCCGGAAGGCTTGGCTGTTTCGCAAAAGTTGTCAACTAACGGAACCCCTTTGCAGAACGCACCGAAGTCTCCCCTTTGTGAAGGGGGAGATTTAGAGGGGGTGGTTAGGGGCAGTGCGTTAAGCCTTTCCAAACTCGTGCGCCATCTGCATAAAACTCTGGTAACGGCGCGGGGAGATATGCCCCTCCTCCACCGCTATTTTGAGGTTACAGCCCGGCTCGTTTTCGTGCCTACAGTCGCGGAACTTGCAAAAATCCTCAAGGAAGGGGCGAAACTCAATAAAACACTGCGCCAACTCCTCGCGCCCCATCTTCAACAGCTCCAACTGACGCAACCCCGGCGTATCCGCCACCCAGCCTCCCAAATCCAGCGGAATCAGTTCGCGCACGGTGGTGGTGTGCCGCCCCTTAAAGGTGGTGTAGCCTATTTCGCCCGTATCCAGTTTTAATCCGGGCTGAATCTGGTTCAGCAGACTCGATTTTCCCACGCCGGAGGGACCTGAAAACGCGGAGATACGCCCGTTCAGGCTCTTTCGCAGTTCGTCTATGCCGATATTTGCGCGGGCGCTCGTTCGTATCACACGATACCCCAGCTCCTCAAAAGCGCGAAAGCCCCTCTCAAAGGTCGCCACATCCACAAGGTCGCACTTGTTCGCAATCACCAGCGCCTCAAGGTTGTAGTACTCCGCCGCCACAATCCAGCGGTCTATTTTCCAGGGGTCGGGGTTCGGCTCGGCGCAAGCGAAGACTACCGCAAGCACGTCTAAATTCGTGATAAGGGTCTGCTCCATGCCCCTGTCTAAGGTGCGTGCAAACCGCGTGGTTCGGGGTAGAACCTCTTCAATCGCGCCGCTCTCGTTATCGCCAACAACAAACCGCACTCTGTCTCCTATGGCTACGGTGTCTTTTGTGTGCGGGCGCTTGGCGCGAGTGACTCGGCGCGCGACGCTAAGGCTTGTGTTATAGGTAAAGTTTTTCTTTAGGTTTCCACGCAGAGAGCAGTGATACTGCGGGGCGGAACCTCCCGCCTCCGAGAGAACCTGCACAGTGTACTGCCCGCTCGTAGCGCGTAGCACAATGCCCTCCCGCTCCTCTCCAACATTTGCCAAGGCATTCAAATCAGGTTTCGCTTCGATAGGGATTCTCCTTATATCAATAAGCCATGTAATAGTAAGCAAGCGAGCGTCGTTCTTATGCGCCCTCGCCCTTATATCGCTTCTCGGACGGAAGCCACTAAAGAGTATCGCAAAACGACGTTTCCGCCTCTCATCTTTCGGCAGGGCGGAGGCTCCCTCCTCCTCGCTTTGAGTTTTCGCAAAAATAGTTTGAAGTAGTGTAACGAAAACTGCCCCTTATACGTCTGATTGAATAGTGTTCGCTTGGTGTTGGCATAGGCGCTCCTCCTTGCGCCCTGTAGAGGGATGTGCTATAATGACGCAGTTAAGCAGAGGTCTCAAGGAGGTTTGAAGAGTGGCGAAAATTGATACAGGCGATTTCAAAAACGGCGTTTCCGTCCTAATAGACGGCGATATATTTACGATAGTATGGTTTCAGCACCACAAGCCCGGCAAGGGCGGCGCGGTGATGCGTACCAAACTCAAGAACCTGCGAACCGGGGGCTTGGTGGATAAGACCTTCGGCGCGGGCGAGAAGTTTGAGCAGGCGATACTAGAGCGACACCCGATGTCCTTTCTTTATAGTCAGGACGACGAGTACATCCTAATGCACCCCGATACGTATGAGCAGGTATCGGTTCCTCGTTCCGCTTTTGGCGATACGGTAAAGTACCTCAAGGACGGGATGGAAGTGAACGTCATTGAGTATAACGAAAAGATACTCGGCGCGGAAGTGCCGTCCTTTGTAGAGTTGGTAGTGACAGAGACCGCCCCCGACGTGCGCGGCGATACCGCCTCTGGCGGCGGCAAACCCGCCACTCTCGAAACGGGCGCGGTGATAACCGTGCCGTTCTTCGTGAAAGTGGGCGAAAAGGTGAAGGTGGATACGCGAGTCGACTCCTATCTTGAGCGCGTGAAGTAAGCGTACCCGTCTTTCGTCGTAAAACTGTAGATGGCTCCTGTGGGGAGGGGATTCAACTCTCGATGGCAGGAGCCGCGTATTCAAACCTAAGCAAGGCGGAAAGCGAGGAAAAACGATGCCCCCCTCTAATGATTACTCTCGTAGCGGCACTTTGCAGGCGATTCGCGATTTTGCGATAAAGGTGTTCCAACTCTCATCGCTCACGACTGTCGCGCTTTTGGCGTGGTTCTTATGGGGAATACTCTCCGGCAGTCTCGCCGACACGCCCCATCGCCCTAAAGCCGACCAAGCGCTGGTGATGCAGACGATTCAGAACTTCTCTTCGTATCTCAATATCAGTCTTCTGGCGAACCTTATCAGCGGCGCTATCTGTTTCTACGACGAGAACGCCTACGCCGTGATTCTCCTTATTGTGGCGGGCTTCCTTGAATACGGAATGCAGTACTGCATGGATGCAGTGCTTGGCAACACCAAAACCCTTGAGGCGGGGAAAGCCTCTCAACTCTCCCTTGCAGAACTCCACCAAGCCGCGCTGATGATTGCCGTGCCGGGCATACTGCTCACTCTGTATAATATCGTTATGGCAATAATGAACGTTGGGAACAGTAGTCTTGGGAAAGCTGGGCTTGGAAAGGGCATGGCGGCGCAACAGAGCGGTCCCGCCCCTCTTACGGGCGCGTTCGCTCCGTGCTGGCAACTCCCTTTCTGCCGTTCGGCGATAAAAGAGACCTGCCCGATTTACCATGCAAGAACAAAGTGCTGGAAGCAGGGCGTGGGATGTATGTGCGAGCAGAACATTATTCAACTCGCTATGTCCACAGGCAAGCAAAAAGTCTCGCAAGAGGAGATGAAGGAGGCGAAGGGCTTTGTGGCGCTGGGCGACCTCATCAATAAAGATGAGAAGGATATGCTCAAAAACATCCCGACACGGATGGGGCCTCGCGGCGTAAAAATTCCTATCAACCCGAACATCACGCCTAAGCAACAGAAGGAGCGATGTCACAACTGCATTATCTACACCGAACACCAACGCCTAAAATATAACTTCTTCGCGCCCTTAGTTACTATAGTCGTTCCCGTGCTGGCGTTTTTGCAGTTTGATAACCTCAAGAACCTCGCACGTCAAACTGTAGAGAAGTTCGATTCGCTGATTGGTCATGTCACGCTGAACCCTGGTAAAGTGACCGATTTTTCGCAGAAGGTGGCAGGCTCCTTTAGCATGGAGACGATTCTGGTGGTCTGCGCGGCCCTCGTTCTGCTGACGTGGGCTTTGCGCTTCCTTGAGTACTGTATCTTCAAAATAAAAATTTGAGATTGGAGCCGATATGCAGGTTGAGGAGATAGAGCGACTTGTCGCGCTTGTGCATGAATCAAAAGCGCGAGAACTGACCCTACGCGAGGGCGGTTCTCGCATTACCATTCGCCAGCCCAAAGCAACCCTTACGCCCCGTTACGAGGGCGGTTTTCAGGAGGGCGCAGAGGTTTTTGAGGAGGGCGAAACCCTCTATATCTACACAGAGAGCGCGGAGAGCGAAATAGACGATACCGTCTTCATCGCCTCTCCCTGCGTGGGCTTCTTTCATCATGGCAAAAAGCCGATTGGCGTGGGTTCCAGCGTGAAGGAGGGGCAGGTCGTCGGCGTGATTGAGGCGATGAAGATACTGAATGAGGTACGCGCCCCTCAAAGCGGAACCATAGCGGAGGTCTTGATAGAAGAGGGGCTTCCCGCCGAGTACGGGCAACCACTGTTTATAGTTCAGGTTCTCGACTAAAGAGGAGAGTGGAAGATGTTTACAAAACGCGACAGATTGCAACGCGGCTTCTCGCTCATTGAGATACTGGTCGTTATGGCGATACTGACGATATTAGGCGGTATCACCTACAACTACATGATTGGCGGCAAAACCAAAAAGGGCGAAACGGTGAAAACGCCCTACCAAGCCGGAAAGTCTACCGCGTGCCTGATGAACCTCCAACAGGTGCGGCTCGGTATTACGAACTTCAAACTTGCCGATATAGACAAAGAGAAACTCCCTGAAAGCCTCGCCGACCTCAAGTTTCCCCAAGAATCGCTTATCTGCCCCGACACAAAGCAGGAGTACGTCTACAACAAAGAGACTGGGGAGGTTCACTGCCCTTCGCCGGGACACGAGAAGAACTAACGCCCTCCAAACAACCGCATTTACCTCTCTGTTAGCGGGAGACTGCATAATGAAAGCCCTTCGCAAAGTTGGCTTCGACCTCTGTCGACTTGTTGCGCTCGCTCTACTGGTTCTCTCCTGTGGCGCATCGCCCTCCTTCGCCCAAAACTCCCCCGGCTCCGCCGCCGAGCGAACCGCGCTGTTTCGCTGGTTCGACAGCCTGGGCTTGCCCGATTTGACGAAATATCCCCTTGTGGAAGTGACCAACCGCGCCTGGGCTCCGTACTATGATATGCTAGGACGTGACGATTCCGTTGAGCGTAATCTACGTCGCAAGTACGGTTTTTTGCTGGAAGACAGAGAAGGCAGGTTCACCGTTCTCTGCGCAAGCCTGATAACCGTGACTCTCGTCAAATCCAGGGATTTCACCAACTACAAACTTATAGACCCCGCTACTCTCGCCACAACATGGTTAGCGCAACAGAAGGGGTATCCAAAAGGCTGGATGGCAGCAGGGCTAGACGCGTTCGTACTGGCGCGTGTCTGCGCCGCAAAAGGCGATAGCAGGAGCGCGAAGACCCTGTTTCGTTTCGCTATGGAAAGGGCGTCTCTCGATTATTTTAATAAGTGTACGCGCCAGGAGAGGCTAAGAGCGGAGTTTGCGCGGTACGGTTACGCGCACTCTGCAAGTATGTTATATGATGTATCCGTTTCCCGTTCGGAGATTAAAGCGCAGGTTGATTCGCTTATCCAACGCCTCTCTCTAGAATCTCTGGTAAAGCAGTTTCCGAATTTTGGGATAGATGGCGTCCTTCCGATGCAGAAGACGCTAGATTTGATGGTGGAAGAGGATAGAGCGCATGACCGTAAGACGTCGCCTCCGCTTGAGCGGTTACCCCTAAAGGAGCGTATCGCCGAGTTGATTTTTCGACTGCGCGATAACGCCGGGCGTGACGATATTTTTATGCGTTATAAGACGACGAAGCAGGCGAAATACCATGCCAGCGAGGCGCTGGAACAGATAGGGTATCCCGCCATCCCGCAACTTATGGAGGCGCTAGACAACCCGCGATTTACGCGAGAAGGCGGACGCAAGATTGGGGATGAAGCGGAGAATACTGTATGGGGCATTTCAGGGCATAGGCTTAATATGCAACAGGGAAACGACCGCCCCATGACGCGAAGCGAAGTTAAGCGACAGGCTCTGGAATGGTGGGCGAAAATGAAGGTCAAAGGGGAACGGAAAATGCTTACGGAAGCGACAGAGAGCGGGGAGGGGGATGCCCAATACACAGCGGACATTCTGGCTCGGAAATACCCCGCATTAGCTCTGCAATCCATTGCGAAAGGACTACAAAAGGCTACCGGAAAGTACGTTGTTAGAGATATGCTACACGCCGCCGCTTCGCTGAAAGGTGATGAAAGCCTGCATTTCCTGCAATCTTTAGCGCAAAACGACAAACGTCCCGCCGTGCGTGAAGATGCGAAGGAGGCGATTAAGTATCGGCGCTTTTAGTAGAGCGCTCTCCTCTCTCCCCAACACATCCCCAAAACCGTCCTCTCCCCAAATTAAAGGAGTTTCCTAATCTTGTGGCGAACTATCTTCCGCGATGAGATTTCCCTAGAGAGGATTTTTAGAGCGTAACATGGCGACTTCTGCGAACGACAAGATACAACTCGGATTTATAGGAGTGGCGGGACGCGGTTCCGACCTGCTCCAGTGGTTCTCGAAACACGACGATGTGCAGGTGACGGCGATATGCGACCTCTATCCGGCGCACCGCCAACGCGCCATCGATTTCGTAGGCGGAACGGCGAAAGGCTACGAGAACTTTCGCGACCTGCTTGCGGACGAAAACGTGGAGGCGGTGGTCATAGCCACGCCTCCGCAGTGGCACGCCATTATGGCGACGGAGGCTCTACAGGCGGGCAAGGATGTCTACTGCGAAAAGCCCATGAGTCGCTTTCCCGGAGAGGGGAAGTTGATGGCGGATTTCGCCGCGAAGTACAACCGAGTCACTCAGGTAGGCACGCAGGTACACGCGACGGAGAACTACCGAAAGTGCGTGGATATTGTACGCTCCGGCGCTCTCGGCAAAATAACGGCGGTACGCAACTTCTGCGCCATGAACGACGACTCGGAAGGGCTGGGCAACCCCGAAAACACCGCGCCGCCAGAGGGGTTGGACTGGAATATGTGGGTGGGACCCGCGCCGGAATCTCCCTTCAACACCGGAAAGTTCCGCGATGGGATGCACCGCTACTTCGCCGACTACGTAGATAGTTGGTTGCATGAACTGGGACCCCACATCGTAGATTTGCCCTTCTGGGCGCTGGATTTGCCCTGCCCCAAGCGCGTTGTCGCAAGCGGCGGGCGCTACGCCACGCACAGCATCGCCGACGTTCCCGACACGATGGACGTTATCTGGGAGTGGGACGATATGGTGATGACGTGGACGCTTATGCAGTCGAGCAGTTTCCACTTCGGCGTAGGTTCGCCGGGACCTGGGCGTAAACTCGGCATCGTCTTTCACGGCGAAGAGGGAACGCTTCTCGCAAACTACGGTCTCCGTCAGGTTCTGGACAAAAAGGGCGCTCTCGTCGAAAATGTTGAGTATCCCGCTGTCGTTCCTCCCTCGCCGGGACACGAGCGCGAATTTCTGAACGCGATTCGGAGTCGGGAGGAGTGTTCGTGCAGTTTCCGTAAACACCTCTCACTGCACACCGCCCTCAACCTCGCCCATATCGCGCTAAAAACGAATCGTAAACTACAGTGGTCTGAGGAGACATGGGAGGTTGTGGGAGATGCGGAGGCGAACGCCCT
>CAIJLM010000235.1 GCA_903821495.1 uncultured Chthonomonas sp.
CTCTGCCCCTTCTCCCAATTCTGGGAGAAGGGGTGAATGCACGGATGGCAGTTTGAGATTTGAGGGGCTGTACGTGTTGTTCCAAGTTTAAGGCTCGTGTGCATTTTTCGCGCTTTTTCGCGTATTTCGCGGTTAATTCCTAAAAGAGTGGACTCTTACGTAGGGAGGTAGGGGAAGGAGAAGGCTACTGTTGTCGGAGGATTTGGCGGAGTTCGGCGACGTTGCCCGCGCTACGTAGCGCATCGTCGAAGGATATCGCCTTAGCCTCATAGAGAGCGACGAGAGCCTGATTGATGGTGTTCATGCCGAAGTGCGCCCCGTCTCGCATGGTTGCATAGAGGTCTTGCGTATGCCCCTCTTCGAGGTGTTTGCGAACGGTAGGCGAGTTAATGAGGATTTCCACCGCAGGAATGCGCCCCTTGCCGGAGGCGTGCGGCAGTAGCCTTTGCGAGGTGATACAGAGTAGGGAGGAGCTGAGTTGCTGGCAAATCTGCTCTTTGAGGTAGTTTGGAAAGTAGTTGACTATTCTATCGAGCGTGTTAGCGGCGGAAGGCGTGTGGAGGGTGGTAATCACCAGATGCCCCGTCTCGGAGGCGGAGAGAGCCACCTCTATCGTCTCCTTATCGCGTAGCTCTCCAATCGCGATAACATCGGGCGTTTGACGCATGACGCTATGGAGCGCCGTCGCAAACGAGTTGGTATCGTGCCCCACTTCGCGCTGATGAATAAGGCTTTTCTTATCTTCGTAGAGGTATTCAATGGGGTCTTCCACCGTGAAGATGTTGGCGCGGCGGTTGCGATTTATCTCTTCGAGGAGCGCGGTCATCGTCGTGGTCTTCCCGCTTCCCGTGGGTCCCGTCACGATAATGAGTCCGTGGGGTTCCAGCGCGAAACGCTTGAGGCTGACGGGCAGGTTCAACTCCTCCAGCGTGGCGGGGCGCAGGCGAATCATACGCAGGGAAGCGCCGATAGTCCCTCGCTCCAAAAAGAGATTGGCGCGCACTCTCATGCGCCCCGGTATCGTAAATACGACATCTATCTCCTGATGTTTGTCGAGTTGGCGCATGAGTTCGTCGGTGTCGTCTGCATCGGTTATCTGATGAAGCAATCTATCTCGGCAGGAGGAGCAGAGTATCTCATACGCGAGTTCTCTCGCCTCCTCCGCCGTGATGGCGGGGAGTTTCAAGGGCGTAATTTTGCCGTCTATACGCAGAACCGGAGCCGACCCCGCTTTAAGAATAAGGTCGGAGGCGCGTTGTTCGAGGGAGGTTTCGAGTAGTGCGTGGATACTGAGCATCGTGAACCCATTTCGTGAGAACCATGACGTGGAAAGCCGCTTGAGTTTTTAGACGTACAACGGGCGTAAATTGTTCTCTTTTTCTCGCCAATAAGACGCTATTTCGTAAGAATGACCTTCTTAAAACTCCTTACGGCTATCCAGTAGCAGGGTCACGGGGCCCTCGTTGATGAGTCGAACGCGCATCTCGCTTCCGAAACTACCGTACTGCACAGGAATCCCTAACTCCTGTAGCCGCTCTCCAAACGCCTTGTACAGCGCTTCCGCGCACTCCCCAGAGGCGGCGTTCGTGAAGCCCGGTCTGCGCCCCTTACGGCAGTCGCCGTACAGCGTAAAGTTCGAGACGACCAACGCGCTTCCGCCTACTTCTAGCAGAGAGAGGTTTAGTTTCCCCCCGCTGTCCTCAAAGACGCGCAAGTTCGCCACCTTTTCCGCCAGATACTTCGCGTCTACGCTTGTGTCGTCTGTCTTCACGCCTAGCAGAAGCAGAAAGCCTCGCTCCGTAGAGCCAACCAAGCGTTCGCCGCTCTCCTCTACAACGCATACCTCCGCCTCCGACACCCTCTGCACCACAGTTCGCATCTATCTATACTCCCTTCAAGTCGTCATAAATGAAGTATACCTCTTCCAAACTTCCCAACGAGAAGAGGAATTTTGCGCACAATCTGCGAACAGTACCCTACTACCATACAGAAAGCGGTTCACAACGCGCAATGCGAACAACGCTCATACGAAATGGGGTGATAGCCC